>JACYMB010000309.1 GCA_015272205.1 Synechococcales cyanobacterium T60_A2020_003
ACGCGAATCTGGGGCAACCCAGAGGAGAAGCCCGCGCCGTACTGCCTAAGCGGTCGGCGTCGGGAGCATGTCACAACGAGTATGCGGAGTGGAAGAAGCGTGCTTGAAGCAGCATAGGTAGGTGAATTTGGGGGCGTCTCAGGGGATAGATTTCGGCGGCGATTATGCTCTACTCATGGATGGATGTCTGGCTAGTTGTGTTGTGTGTCGCTTATTGACCCGCATTGAGGACTTGAGCAGCGGTGAGCTGGAGGTTCGGAAAAGTGAGAGAGACAATTGGCTCCGCCCCCCTGAGGATTTGTTTTTCGTAGATGCCACTTTTGCTCAGTTGGCAGATGGTCAATGTTGGCTGTTTTGGCCGCCCCAGAAACATTTGGCCACCTAATGCCGCATAATCGGCAATCCAATATTCTGGAATACCTAATGCGGCGTAATCTTCAAATTTCCGTGCGTAGTCGTTTTGCCAGTTGCTGCTGACGACTTCTGCCACGAGCTTAATCGAAGTCCCTTGGGTCAGGATGGATTGTGTGGGCCATAGTGGTTCGTTGACTAATGCCGTGCGATCGACGACGGCAATATCCGGTCGAAAGGCAGTCATTTCGGTATCTGATGGGCGTAGTAACCCGCGTTGCAGCACGAACCAGGGGAGGTTAGTGGCATCAATCTGGACATTGAGCTTGCGATCGATGAAGGCGGCGACTTCTTCGTGTGGGCCAGTCGGTTCCAAATCAAATACCTCACCATCAATCAATTCATAGCGCTTGTCGTCCCCATATTGGGCAAGAAATTCCTCGAAGTGTAGAGGTTTTTGCTGTAGCGGTCTATCGGCTGCGATAGTCATACCCCCTCCTTATTTGGCCTGAGTGGTTTGATTTGAATCAGAACTGCGGTATAGCCCTTTTTCCCGCGCCTGAATGATGCCTTGCTCGATCAAAAAAGCAGCAAGGTTAGCAGTTGGTCGGCCTTGTTGTGCGGCCCAGTCTTCAAGTGCGGCAGCAGTTTGGTCCGGGAGAGTGACCGTAATTCGCTTCATTTCTATCATCGAGAACTTTGCTCCTATGCTACTGCTGATTAGCACTTCCCCGCATATTACATCTTAACTGCATCGGTTAGTATGCCTTAAAGATGTTAGCATCACTTTCAGCAATCAGACACGCCGTCGCTCCCTTCAAGTTGTGAATTTCAAAGCACCTGTCCATAGTTTTGGAGCATAACCTCATGAACCATCACCGCACCTTGGCGGACAACGATCGGGCCATCCTCACCACGTTAATCAACGCCTGCCCCCAACTCCAGGACAGTCTGGAATCAACCCCCACCGCGATCGAACTCTGCGCCAACCCGGAAGTTTTGGCCCCCTTACAACACGGAGCAAAAGGCGACACTGCAGCGAATGCGTCCCCGTTGCAACGCCATCCCCAAATCCAAAATATTCAACTAGGCGACATTGCCCTTTCTCTTGCCCATAGCCTCAAACCCACGATCGTCACCGCCCGGCCCCGTGTGGGTAAAGGCATCATCATCAGCCATGCCCTCGCCCATGCCAAACGCATCCATGGCGTCACTGTCTGGGTCTTGCAGCCGAAACCGGCCCCCACCGAACTGGGCTACTGGCAACAGGCCGATCGCTTCCTCGGTATCAACTTGGAAGACTACCCAAAGGATGATGAGACCGTCGCAACAGAGTTGACCAAGTTCTTCATGCAATGGCGATCGCAGGCGCATCGACCAACGCTATTAATCGTGGATGAACTGGTCAAGATTCAAGCGATGCAGCCGAAGTGGTACAAGTCGCAACTAATCCCGCAAATGCTGGTCGAGGGCAGCAGTGGTGAGACCGATCGACGGTATCTGTGGGCCTTAACCCAAAGCCCCTTGGTGTCTGATTTGGGCATGAGTGGCGGCAATCGCAGTGCCTTTGATGTGATGGCGATCGAGCGGCTGGAAACGCAGGAACATGCGGAGAGCGTGAAGGCATCGATTCGGAGTTTGGAGGCATTACCCAAAGCGGCAGATTATGAGCGATCGCCCGTTGGCTGTTTGATGTTTCATTCGGCCTATGGCCAGTGGGCGGCAGTGCCGGAATATGATGTGCCGCAGCTCGACCCCAGCGATCATCTGTGTGCTGAGTTGCAAGCCCTGACAACACGGCCCAAAGCGCTGTCTGGCAGTGATTTTGTCGTAGTGCAAGACGGGCCGATGTGGTCCGCGCAACCCGTGGCGTCACCGTCGATCGTGCGGCCAGAACCGGAGAAAAAGCGCGATCGGGACATCATCATGAAATTCTTCGTTCAACGCCGACTGAGCAAGCCGATCAGTGTACGTCAGCTCCAGGTGAATTATCGGATATGTGAATTACTGGAACCCGCAGTGCTGGAAGCCGTGTTGGATGAGTTATCGACGCCGGATGAAGATGGTCGCGTATTCCTCAGCAAGATTGCACCGCAGGGCCGGAGTAAAGTCGCGAAGTATTACCTGGATACCGACGAGGATGAGTGATGCAGCACGGACCACAGGGACCACAACGCGGACAGGGCGGCAAATAAAGAGCTAAATTAAAGGGAATTCCCCCGTGTCCGCGTCCGTGTCGTCCGCGTTGTCCCTACTGTTAGCATGGTGATCAATCCATGCTTCCTGCGACTAGCATCATCACTGGCTCATTCTGCATCTGGTGGATGTAACCCCGCCATAATCAACAGCTTCCGCAGATTCACCACCCCAGCCCGATTCAGCTTCAGTGCATTCACCGTCGCTCTTCCCGTCGCCGTAATTCCAATCACCCGCAACGCATCGAGACTCCAAGTAAAATGCTCACGCCAAACCTGCTGACGGGGATGAAACAGGGGCACAATAGCTTGGCCCATCGGATCGATCGCCTGGATTTTCGTATGCTTGTGCCCATTGCAGCCCCCACAGGCTAACGCCAGATTCTCCAAATCTGTTTCACCACCCTCCGCAATTGGAAGGATATGCTCACAGGCAAAAGACTGCGGCGTATAGTCAATCGTGCTCTTGCAATACTCACAACGCCTGCCTGCCCTGGCAATAATCTGCTGCTGCTCCGAAACTGTAATGTAGCGTCTAGGCATAAACTGGCGGATGATGAATCTGCAATTGATGCATTAACGCATCCAACGAAATTTGCCGCAGTTGCGCTAACTCAATCAAGGCTTGTAACCGATCGGCACTGGCCTGTTCCACAGTGTCAATCAACCCCAGCAACTCTTGATGCTCCTCCGGCAGAATCGATTCTTCATGCAGCTTAATTTGTAGCGCATCATAGCGTTGCTGAATCGGCTCCGGCAAACCCCGATTAATCTGCTCTAACAACTCCGTTTCCCGCTGGGGCAAATTCGGCCCTCGCCGTTGCGCCAACAGCAAATTCACCTGCCCCACAAACTGCTCCAAATCAGCCGTCTCCAACTGAGCCACACCACTCAGCAACTGATCCAATCCGATATTCACTTGAGACGTGATTTGAACCGAGGTCATTGAGTGACACTCCTTGAGTTATATCCTTAGTCGCAAAGATTCCCGCGATCTGCCTGTATTATAGCGTCACCCATCGATCGGGATTTCCCCCCAGTCTTCGCTAAACCTGCCAATCTTGGGATAAAGGGGAATTCCGCCGCGTCGTCCGTGTCCGTGTTGTCCGTGTCGTTGGTGTTGTCGGTGTCCGTGTTGCTGTCTGATGTGGTGGGGTTTGCTTTATTTAGATTGATGTAAGATATCGGACGGCCTCAGCGTTTCCCTTTGGCACTATGCTGGCGGTGGAGTCTCGACCGATCGTGCAGCCTGGTTTCCCAAGGAGCGAATTGGCTCAATTGGCTCAACGACTTATCCCATTACAATCGAACGGTTATGGCCCTGAAGAAATCGGAATTGTATAGCTCCCTCTGGGCGAGCTGCGATGAGCTGCGGGGCGGTATGGATGCTAGCCAGTACAAGGATTATGTATTGGTGATGTTGTTCGTAAAGTACGTGAGTGATAAGTATGCGGGCCAGCCCTTTGCGCCGATTACGATTCCGGCGGGGGCGAGCTTTGCCGATATGGTGAAGCTGAAGGGGACGACGAACATTGGTGACGACATCAATAAAAAGATTATTGGGCCGTTGGCAGTGGCGAATAAGCTGTCAGATGTACCGGATTTCAACGACGCTAACAAGCTCGGTAGCGGCAAGGAATTGAGCGAGCGGCTGACGAATCTGATTGGGATTTTTGAGCGGAAGGAGCTGGATTTTAGTAAGAATCGGGCCGATGGGGATGACATCCTGGGGGATGCCTATGAGTATTTGATGCGCCACTTCGCGACGGAGAGCGGCAAGAGCAAGGGGCAGTTTTATACGCCTGCGGAAGTGAGTCGAATCATGGCGCAGATTTTGGGGATTCGGGAAGCCGAGACGAGTCCGAGTACGACGGTGTATGACCCGACCTGTGGCTCGGGGTCGCTGTTGCTGAAGGTGGCGGATGAGGCGACGACGAAGGTGTCGCTGTATGGCCAGGAGAAGGATGCGACGACATCGGGTTTGGCGCGGATGAATATGATTCTGCACAACAACCCGGAGGCGGAGGTAAAGCAGGGGAATACTTTGGCCAATCCGCTGTTTCTGACGGAGGAGGGGACGCTGAAGACGTTTGATTATGTGGTGGCGAATCCGCCGTTTAGCGATAAGCGTTGGGTGAATGGGGTTTCGACGGAGAATGACCCCTACGATCGCTTCAAGCCCTATGGCACCCCGCCGGAGAAGCAGGGGGACTATGCCTATTTGCTGCATATTGTGCGATCGCTCAAGAGTACGGGTAAGGGGGCCTGCATTTTGCCCCATGGGGTGTTGTTTCGGGGGAATGCGGAGGCAGAGATTCGCCGGAATTTGATTCAGCGGGGTTATATCAAGGGGATTATTGGGTTGCCTGCCAACTTGTTTTATGGGACGGGGATTCCGGCTTGCATTGTGGTGATTGATAAGGCGAATGCGGAGGAACGGGATGGCATTTTCATGGTGGATGCCAGTGCGGGGTTCATGAAGGATGGCAATAAGAATCGGCTGAGGGATCGCGATATTCACAAGATTGTGGATGTGTTTACGAATCAGTTGAAAATTGCTGGATACTCGCGGATGGTGTCGCTGGATGAGATTGAGCGCAATGAGTTTAATTTGAATATTCCGCGTTATATCGATGGGGCGCAGGCGGAGGATGTGCAGGATATTGCGGGGCATTTGCAGGGGGGGATTCCGATCGCCGATGTGGATGCACTGGATCGCTATTGGCAGGTTTGTCCCAAATTAAAGGATGCGTTGTTTCGGCCAAATCGTGCGGGGTATGTGGATTTGGCGGTGGAGCCGGAGGCGATTAAGGCGACGATTTTGGCCCATCCGGAGTTTGTGGCGTTTTCGCGGGAGATGGGGGCGCTGTTTGAGGATTGGCGATCGCGCAGTGAGCAGTTGTTGAAGGGGTTAGAGGCAGGGTGTCATCCCAAGGAAGTCATCAGTAAGCTATCGGAGGATTTGCTGGAGCACTATGTCGGCAAGGATTTGGTCGATCGCTATGACGTGTATCAGCATCTGATGGATTACTGGGCTGAGGTGATGCAGGATGATTGCTATTTGATTGCGGCGGATGGCTGGGTGGCGCAGACGTACCGGATTGTGGAGGTGAATAAGAAGGGTAAGGAGGTGGATAAGGGTTGGGCCTGTGATTTGGTGCCGAAGGCGCTGGTTGTGGCGCGGTATTTTGCGGCGGAGCAGGCGGCGATCGCGGCGCAGCAGGCGGAACTGGAGGGGGCGATCGCCCAGATGGCGGAGCTAGAAGAGGAGCATGGTGGGGAAGAGGGGGCGTTTGGTGAGCTGGAGAAGGTGAATGGGGCGGCGGTGAAGGCGCGGCTGAAGGAGGCTAAGGCGTCTATGGGGGGCGATGCGGCGGCGAAGGCAGAGGTGAAGGTTTTGCAGGAATGGGTGAAGTTGTCCGATCGGCAGACGAAGCTGAAGAAGGCAGTGAAGGAGGCGGAGGAGGCGCTCGATCGGTTGGCCTATGGGAAATATCCTGAGCTGACGGTGGCGGAGATTCAGCGGTTGGTGGTGGAGGATAAGTGGTTGGCGCGGATTGGGGCGGAGGTTGCGGGGGAGATGGAGCGGGTGAGTCAGGGATTGGCGGCGCGGGTGAAGGTTTTGGCGGGGCGGTATGGGGTGGCGTTGCCGGAGCTGACGGCGCGGGTGACGGAGCTGGAGGCCAGGGTGGCGGGGCATTTGGCGAAGATGGGGTTTGAGTTATGAGCGGTTGAGACGAATTGAGGAAGAGGTTGGTTATGGTGGATGCAGACCTGTCGTTGTGTTAGGAGAAGCTCGATGATTCAGATAGCTCAGTTACAGCGGGATATTGAGGCGTTGCCCCAGGAGGCGCAGAGTTTGCTGGTTGATTTTGTGGATCTGCTGAAGCGACGCTATTCCACGGAGGGGGCAGATGGAGCTGGGGAGGAGAAGCAGAGTAATTTTGAGAAGTTTGAGCAGGTTGGGTTAATTGGCTGTTGCGATGTGGAGGAGCATTTGTCGGTGAGCTATAAGTCTGTGTTGGCTGAGTCGTTGGAGGCTAAGTATGATCATCGTTGATACGGGGTTTTGGTTGGCGCTGGCGGATCGGCGTGATGCTTATCACGAGAGGGCTAAGCGTGCACTTCAGCGATATGATGAGCCGCTGATTACGACTTGGTGTGTGGTGACGGAGACTTGTCATTTGTTGTTGAGTCGAAAGGGTTGTGAGGCTCAGGTTAGGTTTGTTGAGAGCCTTGAGGCCGGGTTGTTTGAGCTGTTCAATTTGGAGGAGCGGCATGTTGGGCAAATTGCGACGTTGATGCAGAAGTATGCGGATTTGCCGATGGATCTTGCGGATGCTTCGCTGGTGGTTTTGGCGGAGGAGCTAGATTCGGGGCGTATTTTTTCGGTGGATGAGCGGGATTTTAAGGCTTACCGCTGGAAGCAGAGGGTTCCGTTTGAGAATCTTTTGGTGATGGATGGGCTGTGAGGAGGTGGAGTTGTTGTGGGATTTGGCAGGTGAGCTATGAAAAACGATCGAACATCAATGACGGATTCTCAATTCTCCATTCCCCATTCTCAAATTCCTCCGGGGTATAAGCAGACTGAGGTTGGGGTGATTCCTGAGGATTGGGAAGCCGTTGTGCTAGACAAAGTTACTCAAAGAGGTAGTGGCCATACACCTAATAAGCAACATCCAGAGTATTGGAATGGGGATATCAAGTGGATCTCCCTCAAGGACTCAGAGCGATTGGATAAGCCCTATATTTTTGATACTGCTGACAAAGTTACAAAAGCAGGTATTGCGAATTCATCCGCCGTTTTACACCCAAAAGGTACTGTTGTTCTATCGCGTGATGCAGGTGTTGGAAAAAGTAGCGTAATGGCACAGGATATGGCGGTCAGCCAGCATTTTATGGCTTGGCAATGTGGAGAAACACTCAAGAATTTTTTTCTTTATTACTGGCTTCAGTTCAAAAAATCAGAATTTGAACGAATCGCTGTAGGTAATACTATCAAAACAATAGGGTTAGGATATTTTAAAGAACTGCGTATACCCCACCCTCCGATCGCCGAACAAACCAAAATCGCCCAAGCCCTCAGCGACACCGATGCCCTGCTCGAATCCCTAGAGCAACTCCTCGCCAAAAAGCGCCAGATTAAGCAAGGGGCGATGCAGGAGCTGCTGACGGGCAAGCGGCGATTGCCGGGGTTTGGTGATGGGAAGGGCTATAAGCAGAGTGAGATTGGGATGATTCCTGAGGATTGGGGGATTCAGCAAATTGGTGATTTTTGTATATGTTTTTCTGGTGGAACACCAAGCACTTCTAATCCCAACTATTATGGCGGTCGTATTCCGTGGATAACATCTAGTGATCTCAATGAAATAAGAATTAAAAGTGTCAAAGGTAGAATTTCATCAAATGGTTTAGCCAATTCTTCAGCAAAAATGGTTGAAGCAGGTACACTTCTTATTGCTTTGTATGGTGCGACTGCTGGCGTAAGTGCAATAACAGAAGTTTCAGGAGCAATCAATCAGGCAATACTTGCAATTAAACCGCTGGGAAAATGTTCTGAATATTTATTTCAATATCTGCGTCTTCGGAAAGATTTCTATATAAAAACGTACACCCAAGGTGGACAGCCTAATTTTAGCGGTGAAATTGTCAAAGCGTTTCTTGTTGCATTGCCACCATCCGAGCAAGAACAACAAGCGATCGCTGCTATCCTCTCCGACATGGATCTTGAAATCGGGTCGATCGAGAGAAAACTCACTAAAACCCGCCAACTCAAACAAGGCATGATGCACGAGTTACTCACCGGGCGCATCCGACTAGTCGAGGAGGCCCAATCATGAACTTTGAAGCCCTGGTGCAGACGCTCACCGAAGCCCATCAATCCTGCCAACAGCAAGCCACCCAGGCCGTTAACTCCGCTCTCGTCGTTCGTAACTGGTTATTCGGCTACTACATCGTCGAGTTCGAGCAAAAAGGCAAAGACCATGCTCAGTACGGTAGCCGCCTACTCGTCAAACTATCGGAAAACCTCAAGACATCTGGTATTCCCGGCTGTTCACCCACCAATCTCAAAAACTTTCGGCAGTTCTATCAAGCCTATCCAGAGATTCGTCAGGCAGTGACTGACGAATTGCCCGATCGTCTGCCCCTCACTCAACTGAGCCAAAAATTTCGCCTGAGTTGGACACACTACCAAATCTTAATTTGGCTCTCCAACCCCGACGAACGCCGCTTCTACGAAATCGAAGCCGCCGCCAATCAATGGTCCGTCCGCGAACTCGATCGCCAAATCAACGCCGCCCTCTACGATCGTCTCGCCCTCAGCCGCGACCAAGCCGAAATCAAACGCCTTGCCACCGAAGGCCAACTCATCACCGCCCCCCGCGACGCCATCAAAGATCCCTACATCCTCGAATTCCTCAACCTCGAACAACGCCCCACCTACTCCGAAAACGACCTCGAAACCGCCATCATCGACAAACTCGAACAATTCCTCCTCGAACTCGGCAAAGGCTTCCTCTTCGAGTCCCGCCAAAAACGCTTCAGCTTCGAGGAAGACCACTTCTACATCGATCTCGTCTTCTACAACCGCCTCCTCCGCTGCTACGTCCTCATCGACCTCAAACTCGACAAACTCACCCACCAAGACCTCGGCCAAATGCAAATGTACGTCAACTACTTCGATCGATTCGTCAAAACCCCCGACGAAAACCCCACGATCGGCATCGTCCTCTGCAAACGCAAAAAAGACGCCCTCGTCGAACTCACCCTACCCAAAGACACCAACATCTTCGCCTCCCAATATCAGCTCTACCTCCCCAGCAAAGCAGAACTCCAACGCCAGCTTCAAGAAGCCGCCCAGGCCATCGAAAATCCAGAAAAAGAGAATCCAACCGCTCAAACCAATCCCCCAACAAAGCCCGAAGCAAAACCATAAAGACCGAAATCGCCAGCCTCGAAACCAAACTCAC
>JACYMB010000310.1 GCA_015272205.1 Synechococcales cyanobacterium T60_A2020_003
TCGTTTACGGCAGCTTTTGCAGAGGTAATTCTGGATCGGTGTTCCATCTTGGAGGGGATGCTTACCGTTTTTGACCCCCTGCTGGCTTTGACAAGGAGGGCAGGGCATCGCTAGAACTGGTTCACTACCTTTTCATTCTATCCATCACTTATTAGGCGACCAGTGCCCTAGCGTAACCCAACAGAATAAAGGCTAGAGTTGGGTTCCACGTTGTTTCACCCAACCTACTAGAAAAGATATGTCAGTCAACCAGGCCTCGATAGTTCTTCGGAAGCAGTCAACCTTGTTCCAGTTATTGTTAACCTCGCAAAGTTACTGAATATTAAGGTTGTTGCTGAGGGGGTTGAAACGCTAGAACAGGCACGCTATTTACAGGAATTGGATTGTCAATTTGGGCAGGGGTACCTATTTGCAAAACCTACGAATGCAACACAAATGAGTCATCTCCTAGCGGAGAACATGAGTTGGTTAGTGCACCATTAATCTTGAAATAGTGACTGCTTAATGAAGGAAAGTTCGCACGCTACATTAGCAAATCGGCTCTTGGATCAAAACTTTCCATGAGCCTGAGTTTTTCGTATAGATCCCGTTCTTGTTGCGTCAGATCACGGGGCACCGCAATGTAAACTTCAACAACTTGGTCGCCACGCCGTCCATCGATCGGGAATCCTTTGCCAGCTAGACGGAGCTTCTGTCCTGGACGCGTTCCCGATGGTATCGACATACTCACCCATCCGTCGAGGGTCGGTACGTCAATCGAACCGCCCAAAACGGCTTCGCTAGGCGTAATCGGCACTTGGCACAGAATATCCGCGCCGCTGAGCTTAAAGAAAGGATGGGGTTCAACTTCAATCTTGAGAAATAAATCACCCCCATTAACGCCTTGATCGCGAATCCGCACCTTTTGCCCAGTGACCATTCCCGCAGGCATATTGACCTCCAGCGATCGCCCATTTTCCAGGCGAATTCGTTCCCGTCCGCCAGAATAGGCTCGTTCTAGCGGAATGACCAATCGGGCTTCAATATCATTGCGGGCGGGTGGACGTTGGCTAACGGTGTAGCTTTTCTTGCTGGTACCGGGACGATAGGTATCTTCGGATTGGGATTGGGACGGGGGAGAAGCCGTGGCCGTACTGCCTGCACTGGCTTTGCGGACGGTGCGAACGCGACTAGAGGGTTCTTGAGCCGGAGCGTGTTGACGGTTGAGCAATTGATCGACAAAGGTATTGAAATCGGGAAACTGGCTATAGTCCATGTCTCCCGCTGCTTTTTGCGATCGCCCCCCCTTCCAAAATTCGCCCTTTTTCCAGAAGCGGCTAAATTTCTCATACTGCGATCGCTTATCCTCATCGGACAAGACCTCGTAGGCTTCTCCTATCTCTTTAAACTTTTCCTCGGCAGCCTTATCCCCTGGATTCAAATCCGGGTGATACTGACGCGCTAAGCTCCGGTATGCCTGCTTGATCTGATCCGGAGTGGCATCCCTGGCGACTCCCAGAATGTCGTAGTAGTTCCGAAAGTTTTGCATTAGGCGCTGCGTTCGTTAAGGAGTGGGTAGAGAGGTAAAGGAGTGGAGGGGTGGAGAAGAGTCTTTAAAGTCCCTCAGATGACGCTTGATCAAAGCCATTCGTCGTCATCGCCCCAATCGTCATCATAATAGTCGCGATTGGGACGGGGTTCAGCCGGGGGACGGCCTGACCGAGGCGCACGATTTTCCTGGCGATCGCGCCGAGAGGAACGATCCGTGGGCGCACCGTAGTCATCCCCATAGTCACCACCACCGTACGGGTCACGGGGGGGAGAGCCATTATTGTAAGGCTCCGGGGCATAGGAATCGCGGGAATAGGGATCGCGATCATAGGACTCACGCCCATAGGACTCATCTGAACGGTACGGATCACGGGAACTCGCAGGATAGCCTGATTCCTGACCATAGGAGGAACGGGAAGACGCAGGTGGGCTAGGAGGCTGACCATAGGGGTCGCGATCGTAGGTATCCCGCCGCGCATAGGGGTCGCGATCGTAGGTGTCCTGTCCTGCGTAGGGATCACGGTCGTATCCGCTGGTGCGATCGCGCGGGGTATCGTAGGTATCGCGCCGATTGGCGTAGGGATCGGGTGAGTCGTAGGGGGCGCGGCTGTAGGGTTGGGAGCGTTCTGGAGAATAGGGATCCCGACCATAGGCATTTTGGCTGTACCCTTTTTGCGGGTAGGGATCGCGATTGTAAAAGTCGCGATTGTAGTCTTGGGCGTAGGGATCGCGGTTGTAGGGAGGGCGGCGATTGTAGCGATCGTCAAAGAACAGATCGTCATCGTCATCTTTGCCCAAATTGGCGATGGTTCGGCGAATGGAACCGAAGAAGTCGTCATCGCCTTCCTCCTCCTTCGCGAACTGATACGCTTCTTGGCGCAGGTCGTACATGGCATCCTGCAATTCCGACTGGGTAAGGTCGATGCCGCGATCGTCGTTGCGTTGGATGCAGGCACGGAGTTCTTTAATTAGCGTTTCGATCCGGCGACGGTAGCTGCTAGCAAACTGCATCCCAAAGTCGAGCGCTACTTCGCGCAGCAAGCGTTCCGCTTGGAAAGTGAGGGTTTCGGCCTTGGTGCGTTTTTCAATGCGATCGCGTCGTTCCCGATCCACATCGGCGTATTTCTCGGCATCGGCAATCATCTGCTGGATTTCCATCTCGCTCAGCGTCGATGCGCCTTGGATGGTGATGCCCTGTTCCCGACCCGTGGTTTTATCCAGAGCCGTCACCTGTAAGATGCCGTTGGCGTCAATGTCAAAGGACACCACAACTTGCGGTACGCCGCGAGGGGCAGGGGGAATGCCCATGAGCTTAAAGCGTCCCAGGGACTTGTTATCAGTCGCCATTTCTCGCTCGCCCTGGAGGACGTGGACTTCTACCATGGTTTGATTGTTTTCCGAGGTCGAGAAAATGTCCGATCGCCGCACGGGAATCGTAGTGTTGCGCGGAATCAGCTTTTTCATCACGCCACCAATCGTTTCCAGACCAATGGAGAGGGGCGTTACATCCAGGAGCAAAATATCCTTCACTTCCTGGTTGAGAATCCCCGCCTGAATCGCGGCTCCTACGGCTACAACTTCATCGGGATTCACGTTTTGGTTCGGTTCGATATTGATGAGCGATCGCACCAGATTTTGCACCATCGGCATCCGGCTGGCGCCCCCCACCAGCACCACTTCATCAATCCGCATCGGGTTGAGTCCAGCATCGGCAAGCGCCTGTTTCACTGGGATGCGCAGGCGTTCCACGAGGTCATAGCAGAGAGCTTCAAACTGTTCCCGACTGAGGCGGGTTTCAATATGCTTGGGGCCATCTGCCGTCGCAATGATAAAGGGCAGGTTGATTTCGGTGACGCCAACACCCGATAGCTCAATCTTGGCCTTTTCCGCCGCTTCCATTAACCGCTGCAAAGCTTGGCGATCGCGCCGGAGATCAATCCCTTCTCGCTGCTGAAACTCATCGGCCAGCCAGTCTACAATCCGGCGATCGAAATCCGCCCCCCCTAGTTGCGTATCCCCGCTCGTGGCCTTGACCTCGAAGACGCCACCGCCCGTTTCTAGGATGGACACATCAAAGGTGCCACCCCCGAGGTCAAACACCAGAATCGTTTCATTTTGCCGACGCTCTAATCCGTAGGCAAGGGCAGCGGCAGTCGGTTCGTTGATAATCCGCTTGACCTCTAACCCTGCAATGCGTCCGGCATCGCGGGTCGCCTGTCGCTGGGCATCGTTAAAGTAAGCGGGAACAGTGATGACGGCTCCGGTGATTGGCTCGCCCAGGTAACGGGCGGCTTCATCCACCAGCTTCCGCAGAATCATCGCCGACACTTCTTCGGGGGCAAAATCCTTTTCTAATCGGGGGCATTTGATTTTGACATTCCCCATTTCATCGCGTCGGATGGTGTAGGGAACCTGTTTGGCGACCGGATCCAGTTCACTATAACGGCGACCCATGAAGCGCTTGATGCCGTAGTAGGTATTTTGGGGATTGAGTACCGCTTGCCGTCGCGCCATTTGCCCCACGAGGCGATCGCCATCTTTGCTAAACGCCACCACGGATGGAGTCGTTCGCATCCCTTCGGCGTTGGCAATGACGACGGGCTTGCCCCCCTCCATCACGGCAACAACTGAGTTGGTAGTTCCCAAGTCAATTCCGACGACCTTGCCCATGCGCTGCGACGCTCCTCGCGTGTCCTTAATTAAACAAGTATTGCAAATCGTTGCTGCATCTATACTATCTTGCTACACAAACATCGCTTGTTCGTTATGCAGGTTCAATGGCAGAAGTGGGCATTACCGAATACGCCAATGGGAGGGCGATCGCACATAACTCATCTGGATAAAACCCCGGATTCTCAAAGAATCCGCAGGGTTGTTTCATGTTTTGGAGAGAAAAATGAGGTGGTCTAAGTTATGGGTAATTCATCTAATCCAGGCTTAGACCATGAATCTCATTGAGCAATTGAAGCATATTCCTGACCCCCGCGGCCGCCATGGGCAACGCTATCCATTCTGGGTGTTGCTTGTACTGGCCTTACTGGGTAGTTTTTGTGGGTACCGAGGGTACCATTCGTTAGCCACCTTCTGCCGCAAAAATGCCACTGAAATTCAAGCGGTGGTCGCTCTGCCTATAGACATCCCCATGCCCTGCATGTCCGCCTTTCGTCGGTTATTCCTACAGGTGAGCGATCAGGCACTAGCCGCTATCTTTCACCAGTGGTGCTTAAGCTTCATGCGTCCGAGTCCAGGCAGTTGGGTGGGAGGAGACGGTAAGAGCATTCGCTGCACCCGCACGGCCAAGGGAGCCAATTTCATCAGTACAGTAACCTTTAGTACTGGTAGTGGTAACGATTGTGAGCTTCCTCGTACGGCCAGATCCCCGTAGCCTGACCCCGGTCGTCAAAAACTCTATGATAGTCAATAAAAGCATCCACCTGAGCGCACTCAAGCGCACAAATGAACTCGTGGAGCAGTCTTATAGGATAGCACTGGCTCGTCATGTTGATTACCCAGTCAAAATCAATCCCGAGTTTATGCGCATGATCGAGCGCTGCAATGTAGGAACCCGGAAGCGAAAAATCGAGGCGACTGCCAGACAGAACATTGATGACATAGACATCAGATAAACCTTCAAATACCGACGCCTCAAGCACAAACTCTTCTTGGTTGTGACTAATCAAGACCGCTCCTGAGGGATCGGATTGCCGGATAGTCTGGACAAGTCGGGTAATCTGAGGCAAATTCTTAAACGTCTGGATCAGATATAAAATCCGCATCCATGCTCTCCTTGCACATTCTTAATGCATCTATGACCTCAAATAGCGGTAATTCGCAAGGTATAGAGAAAAGCTATGATTCTGAATGTTTTAGTCGGCCAAACATTTCAGGAACAGTTCTTTTGCTCCATACTTCGAGAAATAGCTCTACCTGTCTTTGAATACACTCAAAGCTAAATAAATCAGGAAAGGATGTCTGAACGGCTCAGGAAAATTCTTTTGACACACTTGAAATTTTGAAATTTTGGATCAACCACTCTGTTTAAGTTGACAAATAACTAAAAATATGGACTTAGCTATCCAAATCATTTCCGTCACCACTCCCACTCACCTCGACCAATTCCTCGACGTACCCGCCCACGTCTACACCAACGATCCCCACTGGGTTCCCCCCATCCGTAGCGGCATCGCCAAACAGCTTAGTCCCGACAACCTCTTTCGCCAATACGGAACCCTCCAAGCCTTCATCGCCCTAGCCCCCAACGGCACACCCGTCGGACGCATCGTCGCTGCCATCAACCAACGACTGATCGAACGCGAAGGGAAAGCCATCGGACTCTTCGGCTATTTTGAATGCATCCAAGACGAGGCGATCGCCCAAGCTCTCTTCAAGGCCGCCTGCGACTGGCTCAAGCAAAACGACATGGTCACCGTGCGTGGTCCCATCAACCTCTCCACCCACAACAGCAGCTTCTTCCTCGTTGATGGGTTCGACTCACCACCGATGATCATGATGCCCTACAACCCCTCCTACTACCCCCAATACATCGAAAACGCAGGCTGGACAAAAGCCAAAGACGCCTACGCCTACGACTTCGACCCCAGCAAAGCCCTCTCCGGGGAATTTGAAAAAGGCTACCGCATCGCCCTCAAATCCGGCGTCACCTTCCGCCCCATCCATACCAAGGGCGAAGGCTTCCAGCAAGATTGCCGCAGCCTCTACCGTCTCTTTACCACCGCCTTTGCTCCTAACTGGAGTTCTACCCCCCGCACTGAAGAGGAGTTCCTCGAAGAAGCCAAAGAACTCCAATCCCTTGTAGACCCAGACATCTTTCCTGTCGCCGAATACAACGGCGAAATGATCGGCTTCTTTATGGGTCTACCCGATTACAACATTGCCCTCAAACACGTCAACGGCAAGCTCGACCTCTGGGGCATCCTCAAATTCCTCTGGTATCGTCGCCAAATCGACCAATGCCGTGTGATTGCGATCGCCTCTTTGCCCGACTATCGCCGCAAACTTGTTCCCCTTGCCCTCATCTATCTCGGCATGAAAGGTAGCGTCAAAAAAGGCAAACCCTACCAACGCGCCGAACTATCCTGGGTGCTCGAAGACAACGCTCCCTCCCGTAAACTGATCGAAGCCTCTGGCGGCAAAATCTACAAAACCTATCGGATTTATGAGAAAGCGATCGGGTAGATTGCGTAGGGGGCGTTAGCGCCGTGTAACGCACCAAATCTCCAAGTTGTTTTACGCCCTAATCCATCTACAACTGCACCTCTATTCGGAGTCCCGATAGATGGGGCGCGGGGTGCTGCGTCATATACGAAGAGACCATAGCCTGAATTGTTTCGTAATATTCAAACGCCTGCACAAGCTGGCTCCAGCGCGGTGTCCCCTGAAAGCGGATACCTAAATTCTTTGCCGCCCGACGACACCCGTTGTAAGACCCGTAGCGCTCCTCCAGTTCGGCCTGCGTGAGCACAGCCGGGGCAGAGGTCGCAGGCAACATCATCTGCACTGGCGGTTCTGCCTGAGCGTCTGCTTGATCAACCTGCTGCTGTAACTCCTGGACGGCAACATGGGCAACGGTGTAGATCGCAGCAGCATTTTGAATATCCTGCTGCTGGTTCTGCTTCAGTTGGTCGAGAAGTTGGTTGATGCGTTTCTTGCCCATAATGCTTACCGATCGAGGAGCGATCGCCCAGTGGATGCCGGATCATCATACATCCAGGGATGTTCGCGTGCATCGGCCACTTTGTCCACCACTTCATCCTCATTGGCCGCAGGCAGAGACTCCAATGAAGGCTGAGAAAGAACAGGTTGTGTGCCGTCTTCATCGGTGCGCCATGCGGTCACAATTGCGCGAACGGCTCGAATAAAGTTAAAAAACCGACTTGGAAAACTCAAATAGCTCCACTTCGTCTTTTCGAGCGAATCCACATCCGCCACTTGATCAAACACATCAGACAGATGGTCAAGGTGTTGACTCAACGTTATAATTTCACGCTCCAATTCTGTGATCACCTGTTGATTGCTGGTGGTCAACTGCTCCTTCTCGACCCTCAAGCGTTGAATATAACCATTCAGGCGTTCCACATCTTGCTTCAGTTGAAGCGTACTTTGTTTATATTCCCCGTTGCGACGAATAAGCTGGGCACGGCTGCGATTGGTAAACACCAGGCAATCGCGCATTTCCTGATAAAGTTGGTTCGCCTCCTGGGTCGGCAGATGGTCGATAGATTTTGGAAATTCCGTAGCTGAGCGAAACCGAGATGATGATTGTTCAGTGTTAGTCATAGCTCAACTGCATAGCGTGATCCTGATTACGGGCTTAGTATGCCCACTTAAAGCCAGCGGCTCTCACTCCAACCTACAGGACTAGTCCCGCTCCATCAGGATTTCTGCCCCCGACTCTCAATCAAACGCCTGATGCGTGCGAAATTTCGCCTCGCACTCTGGAAGTTATATGCAGTGTGTACATCCCATCTGGTTATGAAAATCATTCACCATGCTCCCCAAAAACTCACCATCGGCATTCGCCCTTGGTTCGCCTGGCTTGTGGGCGGATTTTTCCTAACTGCAGGAACCTTGCCCACCTTCTTTTCCAGCCAGCAAACCCTAACGTGCGATCGCACTCCCCCTGCGACTTGCGAACTTACCACCAAAACCATCTGGTGGACATCCCGCCGATCCATCCCCGTTAACGATATCCAAACGGCCATCCTCGACACCAGCTACGACAGCGACGGCAACGACACCTACCGGGTTGTCCTGCAAACGCCTCAAAATCCTATTCTACTCACCTCCTACTACACCCCCGGATACACCTATCACCAAAACCGCGTCAACCAAATCAATACCTTTCTAGAAACCTCTGATCAACCCTCCCTCTACCTCCGCAACGACGATCGCCTATTGGGTCTCGTGTCTCTCGTGCTGGTCGGTGGGCCAGGATTCCTCGTCTTTCTCTTTTTTGGGCAAATCATTATCTGCGACCTCGATCGCCAATCTGGGAAACTCTCTCTGATCCAGAAAAAATTGACGGGCACAACATGCACTCAGCAAGACCTTAACGCCATTACTGACACTTCGATTGATCGTCACCGGGGCAATAAAGGGGGCTGGTGCTATCAAGTCAATTTCATCCTGAAATCCGGAAAGACGATCGCCCTTACGCCTTACTACAGTTCTGGGCGAGCCGACAAAGAGAAAACCGTTGCCCTAATTCGCCAATTTCTCGGATTATCGGCTGAATCCTAATCACCGCTAACATCGGGCGATCGCCATCTATGCCAGCCTGCCCTGTTCCAACAGGCGATCGCCCCCCAATCAGCAGATGATTAAAATAAAGGTACATCGTGTCCTTGGTTGAACCTATGACTCCCCTCGTCCTGGAAATGGCAACCGCAGATATTCATCTCAGCGATGACCAGTTTTATCGGCTCTGTCAGGTCAACCGAGAATTGCGCCTAGAGCGCACGGCAGAAGGAAGCTTAGTGATTATGCCACCCACCGGATGGGAAACAGGAAACCGCAATTCTAAGTTAAACCAGCGTTTAAGCAACTGGGCAGACGCTAACGGACAAGGTTTAGTTTTCGATTCTTCTACAGGCTTTATCTTGCCGAATGGTGCGATTCGTTCCCCCGATGTCGCCTGGGTTCGCAAAGACCGCATCAACGCCCTTCAACCCGACCCCAATCGATTTTTACCCCTTTGTCCCGACTTTGCCGTGGAACTGCGATCGGCAAGCGATGACCTCAGCACGCTCCAAGCCAAGATGCAAGAGTATCTGGACAACGGGATGCAGCTTGGCTGGCTCCTCAATCCCCTGGATCAGCAGGTTGAAATCTATCGAAATGGTCAATCGGTCGAGATTTTACAATCCCCCACCGAACTACCAGGAGAGCTCGTTTTACCAGGATTTGTGCTCAATCTTGAGGGCATTCTGTCCTAAGCCAACTCCACCCATCCCCGCTGAATCTCAATGCCGCGCGATCGCATCGCCTGATCAAACAACGAGGTCGAAAGCACCCGCTCCACAGGCCACACCCCCGGTTGATCGATCGTTCCCGCCAACACATAGGCTGCCAAGCTGCCTGTCGCGCATCCTGCCGCCGTGGCTGTATGGTCATGTACCACCGATGACGTATAACAGGCCGATCGCCCATCTTTGATGCCGTTCACCTGCACTTGCATCGCAATCCCCACTCCACTCCAGCGATCGCTCACCCTTGTCATCCCGTAGCTGAGGTAGGAAAAGAACTCGATAAATTGTCGTTGTTGCATCAACATAGACGGTGTAACCCTTGCCACCAAAGCCGTCAGAGAGTTATAGAGATCTGGCGTAGACCCAAATTTAGTCGTGACCGTCTTCACCGGAAAACTCGTTGCCAATGTCCACGCTTCCGGCACATCAAACCAGTACACCCCCGTCTTTCCAATGGGTTTTGGGAACGTCACCCCCTCTCGCTCACTGTAAGGCTTCACCGATTGCCACTGTCCATCGATCCACACCTCAAAGGGATGCTGCAATCCTAAAAACGTCGTTCGCATCACCGTCACCCCTGCCCCGCCCGATCCAGCAACTCCGTACTGAATATGAATCTCCTCCGGTGTATCCAACTGTTCTACGGCTTGGCGTACCATGCTGTTGGACATTCCCGGAAAGACACCCGAATTGGCGATCGCCGTAATGCCTGCCGCCTGAGCCTGAGCGTGCAACGCTAAGATTTTCCGGGTATAGGAACGGTTATCATTCACGTCGATATAGTTCACCCCCTGATCGATGCAGGCTTGCAGCACCGCCGTATCCCGATACTCAAACGGCCCTGCACAGTGAACCACCAGATCCACAGCGGCGATTGCCCGTTGCACCCCATCCCGATCCTCTAGGCGTAGGGACTGGTAGTGCTTGCAAGGAGCGTCCAGGGTTGCGGAAGATCTCGGATTCTCCGATGTTCCTGTAATGGTGATATCAACATCGGTATGCGCCAACAGATCCGCTGCCACGCTGCTACCAATCCGCCCCTGCCCACCCAAAATCAGTACCCGCTTAACCATGTTCTCCCTTGTCCTCCCGTATCCCCTCCATCTTAGGATGATTGCCCGTAGACACGTTCCACCAGAACGATGCGGTACCCACTCAACTCAAAACTCAAAACTCATCCCTATCCTCAAGACTTCCCAGAACGAATTTGAGCGATCGCCAGCACCAAAGCACTCGCCACTAGTCCCCAAAATGCCGAGCCAATGCCCAGCAGCGACACCCCAGACGCCGTGACCAGAAACGTGATCAACGCCGCTTCCCGCTGCGATTCGTAGACTAAAGCTGTCGCCAACCTATTCCCAATCGTTCCCAAAAGCGCCAACCCCGCGATCGCCGCTACCAGTTCCGGTGGAAAGGCCGTAAACAGTGCCGTCACTGTTGCCCCAAAGATACCAATTAGAAAATAAAATCCGCCTGCGGCGATCGCCGCAACGTAACGTTTTTGAGGATCATCGTGAGCTTCTTGTCCCATGCAAATCGCGGCGGTAATGGCCGCTAAGTTAATCGCAAATGCCCCAAAGGGAGCCAGCAGCAATGTCGCAATGCTTGTCCAGCCAATCACCGGAGAAATAGGCACCGTATAGAGCTGATTTGACATCTTTATAATTAGACTTAAAGGAGCCAAACCTCTTAAACCGAACAACGATGAGCTATTCGAGCA
>JACYMB010000311.1 GCA_015272205.1 Synechococcales cyanobacterium T60_A2020_003
GGAATTCCTGACATTACGAGGCTTCACAGACATCACGAACTAGAAGACCAGTGCCTTGGTGTGAAACATGTTGACTCCTCATCCACACTAATTTACAAATGAATCACTCTCCTCTTGGAGGGAAGCTTCAGGCGAAACACCTAGAGATAGGATGACCTCAGATAGCTGAGGTTTGGACATACCGTCGAGAAGAGGAACGATATCAGATCGAACTTTAGCCAGAGTTCTGCTAGCACTAAAGAGTTGAGGAGCTTCAGGTGCACTACCCACTGTGTTTCTGAGTGGAGATGCAGATGCGTTTCCGTTCGAGGGCTTTAAGGGGATTAGGTAAATCAGTTGCTCTCGAGCAATAGACTGTGCAGAGTTGGATGCATTACTGTCGCAAAGAGTGCGATCGCCGTTGCATCGGTAACGGTAGTTCCTAACGGAGAGATACCGTTGTTGTAACGATCAATGCCAATAAAGATTGCTAGGTTTCGCTTGAAACGAGACATGATGCCACCTTTACCTGGATAGTTCGCGAAATCTCCTGGATGAATCCTATTTGGAGGACACAAATCGTTGTATGGCCTTGCCACGCAACGATTCGCGCAGGAAATCTACTGAAACTGTAGTGCATCATTCGCGATCGCGATCGCCCAATGTAAGTGTTCTATGTCGGTCGATGATCGGTAGATGAACAGTAGCACTACATGACGTTAGTACCGTCGTGCTTCCGGCAAAATCAGCATCGCATCGCCAAACGAATAGAATCGATAGTTTTGGGCGATCGCCTCTTGATATAACGCCAGCAGGCGATCGCGCCCAATCAGCGCACTGACCAGCATCATTAAACTAGACTTTGGGAGATGAAAATTCGTGATCAGTCCATCCACCGTGTGCCATTGATAGCCCGGATAGATAAAGAGATTCGTTTTGCCTACAAAGGGTTCAAGTTCTCCCGTGGGGGATGCGCCTTCCAGGGATCGCACGGCGGTGGTGCCCACCGCAATCACCCGCCCCCCCCGTTGCCGAGTCTCTTGTACTTTTTTGACGGTTTCTTGGGGAACATCGATCCACTCGCCGTGCATTTGGTGCATGGTAATGTCTTCTACCTCCACGGGACGAAACGTGCCCACCCCGACGTGAAGCGTCACGAAGGCTTGCTCAATGCCGCGATCGCACAACCGCTCCAATAACTCTGGGGTAAAATGCAATCCTGCCGTAGGAGCGGCGACGGCTCCAGGGCGATCGCTGTACACCGTTTGATACTGCTCTGCATCCGCCTCAGATTCGGTGATGTAGGGGGGGAGGGGAATTTGGCCTAGTTGGTCTAGGTACGGAATCAGGGATGCGGTGTCCGGAAGATGAAACTGAAGAATGCGCCCTCTAGTAGCCTCATCAGTAGCAATGACGTCTGCCATCAGGATCGGCTCACCCTCGGATGGAAACTGGATTTGTGCCCTAGGCTTGAGTCGGCGTCCGGGTTTCACGAGGGCTAACCAGCGATCGCGGGCTTGTTCTTCTAGCAGCAACACTTCCACAGGCGTTTGCCCCCCCTTACGCCCATACAGCCGTGCCGGAATTACGCGCGTATTGTTCAGGACTAGCAAATCTCCTGGATTCAGCAACTCTGGGAGGTCACGAAAAATGCGGTGTTGAATGTCCGTCCGAGTCGTAACGGCTAGCAATCGGCTACTATCGCGGGGCACAGCCGGATTTTGGGCGATGCGCTCTGGGGGCAGGTGATAATCGTAGGCGCTTAGGGTGCGATCATCGTCTGCTGGAGTCGTCGGGGCGGGCGGGAGTTCAGGCGATCGCTCTTCGTTCGGTGTTTCCGTAGCAGCGGATAGTTCGGATTGTAGAGATGGGCGATCGGGGATAGAAGAATTCATGGTGGCTAGATGAAATGAAGCAAGCATATTCCCAGATTTTTACTTTACTGTGGATTGGAGTACCCTTCATTCGAGATCTCTAATCGTTGGTATACCAATTCGTTCTGAATTAGTTTTGATCACTGTTCATGCCCTACTTTTATCAACAGACCGACGCATTCCCGCCCACCTATCTCACCCAGCTTCTCCGCAAGATTCAAGCCTGCCCGTACTTTTCTACCAATAATCTCAATCGAGATTTCGTAGGCACCAAGGGATTTTCCATTGTCTTTACGTGCCAGGGACTGCCTACCGTCGATCGCCAGTTTCCATTTTTTCCCTACCTTGATCATGCCCTCCAAGCAGATTGCAATGCCTTTTATCTCAATCCGCTGCCACTCCAGCAAGGGTCTCGCGTCGATCCCCACATTGATCGATCGCTGCAGTCCTATGACAAAACAGTGGATCCACCTGCATGGGTTAGCGTCCTGTATGTCGAGCTTCCTCCTAACCTATCGGGTGGAACCCTAATCCTGAGAGATCATCGCCGCCAGGTCGGACAGATTACCCCCAGGATCAATACCTTAATTCGGTTTCAAGGCAATCTCACCCATTCCGTTACAGCAATGACCAGTCCGGGCACCCGCCTCAGCCTTGTCTGCGAGCAATACGCCTTAACCGAAGCCGAACTGGCTAAAATTCCCACCTTTGCGATCGAGTCCAGGGTGCGTGTTCGCTAAGGGCGATCGCTCACCATCCCTATAGAAAAAAGCGTCTTCCCCTCAGGGCAAGCTGAGATTTGGGTAAGGTTCCCTATACGAGATCGCGTACTACCCCCATGTAGCTTAACGTGCATTCTCTTACCATAAATATAGAAAGGAACCTGATTTGGGAACTATGGCGTTGGCGGGAGCAATTCATCATGGACTATCTTTACTATTTAGCAAATGCCAGTCTGGTTCTGAGGGTAGTTGAGTACTTGCAGCGAACCTCATGGCTCCCAGTGCGATTTATGACTGTCATTCACCAAATTGATGGTTGGATCGTAAAAGTTAAGCTTGATGATTACCCTACGCCTCAGCAGGACGGTGATTTTCGAGCATTTCTGAGCGAGTTGGGCATTTCTCTTGAACCCGATATTCGGGTCAAAATGGCGCTGTGGGGACTGGAAACCGGGCAATCCCCAGTAGAAGTCATGCGTCGGTATCAAGTTGCTGTGGTATCTCACGGTAGCCCCGATCGGTACGAAATTGAGGAATTCCGCAAGCAGTTTGTGCAAGGCTTAGGCTACTGTCCTGAGACTTTGGCGTAGCAAGATAGGGGACTTTGCTCTCTGCCGCTGATGTATCGCGGTCGCCAGGTAGGTTAGGATATAGACCCCGTTTGGAGGAGTGGCTTCGCGACCCCTCAATATAGGTTTGACTGATGGATTTGTGACTATACCGATAGGGCTTACCTAGTTGGGGATTTGTGCGAGTAAAATCTGCGCAAAATCCAAAAAAATCAGGACGCCGCCCGCAGGGCGTACATCCTGACTTATGAGGCCTGAGATCTCTCGCAGACGTTGCGCTGGGTCTAGGCAAGGTCAAAGCAATCGAGGTTCATCACTTTGTCCCAGGTTGCCACGAAGTCATGCACAAACTTCTTCTGGGAATCGCTACAGCCATAGACTTCTGCAAGGGCGCGGAGCTGCGAATTCGAACCAAAGATGAGATCCACCCGAGTGCCTGTCCACTTAAGTTCGCCCGTTTGGCGATCGCGCCCCTCAAACGTATCTTGAGCCTCAGAGGTCGCCTTCCACGTCGTGCCCAGATCGAGCAGTTTCATGAAGAAGTCATTGGTCAACGTCTCGGGTCGCTGGGTAAAGACCCCGTGCTTAGACCCTCCATAGTTTGCCCCCAGGACGTGCAGGCCACCGACGAGTGCCGTCATTTCAGGAGCCGTCAGCGTTAGCAACTGCGCCCGATCCACCAGCAGTTCCTCAGCCGATGGGGTCAGCCCCTCTTTGAGGTAATTGCGGAACCCGTCGGCCTTCGGTTCAAGGTAGGCGAAGGACTCTGCATCCGTTTGCTCCTGGGTTGCATCTGCGCGTCCCGGCTTAAAGGGAACCGTCACGTTGTATCCAGCATTCTTCGCCGCTTGCTCAACCCCGACACAGCCACCCAGCACGATTAGGTGAGCCAGGGAAACCCGTCTACCACCAGCCTGGGAACGGTTGAACTCGTTTTGGATACCCTCCAGCGTTTGCAGCACCGTAGCCAATTGGGCTGGCTGATTGACTTCCCAATCCTTTTGGGGTGCGAGCCGAATGCGCGCTCCGTTGGCTCCACCGCGCATGTCAGCCCCCCGGAACGTGGACGCCGACGCCCAGGCCGTGGAGACCAGTTGGGAAATCGACAATCCCGACGCTAGGATTTTGGCCTTGAGAGCTGCAATGTCCTGCTGATCAATCAAGTCATGATCGACGGCGGGGATGGGATCTTGCCATAGAAACTCCTCCTGGGGAACCTCCGGGCCAAGGTAGCGCGATCGCGGCCCCATGTCGCGGTGGGTCAGTTTAAACCACGCTTTGGCAGCGGATCAGGAGCGGCCCATAGTGGCCGTAATCGGCGGGCCACCAGTCCTGAGAATTGGTCACCAGCTCAAAGAGGTCTGCCTTCAGCGCTGCATAGTCGAGGCTCTTGAACGCCTCATTGACTACTCCCCGCGCTGAAGCGGCGGGGATTCCCGTAGGGATTTCAGAACTTTCCGATGATCGGACTCATAGGCGAAGTCAATTACGCCTCTACAGGTCGCCCAAAGGCTTCCCTTTACTTTTTCAATCACCGTTCGCAGCTTCTATCACCATGCCAATTCGGTATGCTCATCGTCCTGCCTTTACTGCAACTCGGAGCCGCAATGCAATATCGCGCTTTCGGTTGCCGGGGTCTCTCCGTACTAGGAGCAATTCATCGCGTAGATGGTTGGCTCTACTGAGTTATCTGTATTATATTGCGGCTAAAGCCGCACGAGTCGCTTTTCCGCCCCGTCGCTTTAGCGACGGGGCGGAAAAGCTCCCGTTTTCTCTCGTGTCAAAATCCCGCTCACCTGCGGCGTAACGCTGCAGGAGTTCTTGAGCATTCATAGAAATCCCTTGTACTTTAAAGGAGATTTGCGAACTATTTCTGTTTGCTTCTATTTCAGTCTTTACACCACACTATTCCCTGATTACTGAAGGTCAACTTTGAGATACTCATTTAGAATCCGAGCCAAAACTTCAAAGTCTAATTATTCTGAAAAGAGTAAGCTTCTCGCTACACTCTTAACGTTCATTTTAATCAGGCATAATCTTTGTAAGTGGGTAACCTGAATTAAACGATGTCCTGAGAACGGTATACCGAGCTTTCTAGGTTCCAGAGCTACGTTTAGTTAGGACTCTCTACTTATTATTGGATTCAATTGTACTTGATTCAGCTATAGTCCCGGATACGCTCTTTAGAATTATTCACACTCATAACGGATACGTATTACTAAGTAGCTCAACGAAATTAAAAACCGGATTTCGCCCTGCACTGCCTATATAGCGGGCGGCACAGGGCTTTTGGGGTTTATGTTTAATTATTTGTATAGACGTGAAAGAGATAGGGAAGGGGGCGTGGGCAGTACCCCCACGCAGGCGTTTCATCCCTGCGCCCAGAACTCATCTCAGACGTTGATTAGGCACCAATCTTAAGGTTCCGGTTCTTGATCATAAATGGTCATCTGCGACTCCGGAACAGGCCAATCGCTATTGACCCCGCCGATAATTAGCCGCTCGATAGTGACATAGTCTTTGCTGAATTGCTTCAGCGTGTTGATCAAAATGTCGAGGGCGATCGCGTCCGTCGTACCCAGATCAAACCAACACCGTGCCCACAGTCCTTCATACTCAAACTCGCCCATGTTGTGCATGAGCGCCATAAACGAGTTATCCGCCTGTTCCTCGTCGTAGGGCATGTAGTTAATATCTAATCCCGTATCCTGCACCTGGAGATTTTCGGCATTAAATCCGCCCAATTTTCCCAGAAAAAACCAGGAGTCAAAGACTTCCTCTAGGTACTGCTGCTCCATTGTGGACGGCACACTGCTGAGTTCTATCCAGATCCAGAGATTGAAAAAGTCACATTCACGAAACTCGACGATCATCCGTCTAACGTCCTTGGGTACACAAAGGATTGCTCCGAATGCGGAGGCATTTTAGAGCTATTCAATCCTACCGCACCCATTTGCGCTCAACCTCTCTCAATCGGAATGGGCAATGCCAATAGCCTCCGAAATATGGGTGAAGCCTTGCTCCGTAAGCCGTTGGGCAAGTCCATCTAGAAGGCGGCGCACCATGCCTAGCCCTTCGTAGATCCATCCGGTATAGGTTTGCACCAAGCAGGCTCCGGCAGTGATTTTGTCCCAGGCATCTTCAGCCGTAAACACTCCCCCAACGCCGATAATCGGTAGCGTTCCACGGGTTTCTGCCCAGATGAACCGAATGACTTCGGTTGAGCGATCGCGCACAGGGGCACCACTGATACCTCCCGCCTCCGCTTCAACCGGATTGCCCGTTGCTTCGATGATGCGCGTTTTCAGTCCTTCGCGACTGATCGTGGTGTTTGTGGCAATCATTCCGGCAAGCTGGTAGTCCTGGGCAAGACGGACGACATCGGCGATCGCCTCCCAGTCCAAATCTGGGGCAATTTTGACCAACAGCGGCACCTGTCCGGTGTTCTCGGTTTGCAACGCTTCTAGAATACGACCCAGTTGATCCGCCGCCTGGAGCGATCGCAACCCTGGCGTATTCGGTGAGGATACGTTCACCACAAAATAATCGCCCAGGTCTTTGAGTAATCGGAAGCTGCCCAGGTAATCATCCGCCGCATCATCTAAGGGCGTAATTTTGGATTTTCCTAAGTTAATACCGATGGGAAGCTGGATCAGATCCGCCTCTCGGTAAGGACGTAACCGCTCTGCCAGAGCCGCTGCCCCGCTATTGTTGAATCCCATGCGGTTCAGGGCGGCGCGATCGCTCAACAGCCGAAACAATCGCGGACGAGGGTTTCCAGGCTGGGGGTGCAGGGTCACGGTTCCCAGTTCCGCAAACCCAAACCCAAAATCCTGCCACACGCCTACACCCATGCCATCTTTATCAAACCCGGCGGCAATCCCGATGGGATTCTGGAATGTAAGCCCCCACTGCTGTTGAACTAAATTATCGTACTGGACGCATAGCGATGCCTGAAGCTGCTGCCGCACCCAACCTCGCGCATCCCAGGACGCCGGAGTCGGACTCCCCAACCAGTCCAGGATTTCCATCGATCGCTCATGGAGCCACTCCGGATCGGCTTTAAGTCCCGAAAATAGCAGTGGACGAATACCCGCTTTATAAAGATCCATACCCTAATGTTCCAGTCCCAGTGTGCTGACGTCAGTTTTATGGGCGATCGCCCCTCCAATTTGGAGAATAATCCTCAGGCATGATTTCAGAATATCCGGTACACTTTACCAGATGTTTATAAATTCCATAGATTGGGCATTCTGAAGGGTGGGAGATCATAGAAAGCTGCGGGGCAGAAAGCCATGCGATCTGCTCCAACACAATCATAATGTGCCGTATTTTTGTTGATCTCCTTAGTACCCGGCTGGAATCTCCAGTTCTCCGAGCGCAAGTAAAGCGGCTACGCCCAACCTTGCCACCGGATGCTTACACCCTACCCCCAGGAGTTCACCCTTCAAGCCTAAAATGTCCTAACCTTGGCTGATTTAACTGTAGGGACATAGACGCATTGATAGACACAGCAAACTGACCCTAGCTATTTCCCTTCGCCTTTTACCCCCTTCATTTCAGCTTTCTTACTCTTATTCTGCTTACCATCTGGATTGGGCAACTGTTGATCCTATGGGCTCACCTCGAGATACATCCATCAGTGAAAAGCATTTAGTCGCACTAGGACGAACCCTCCAAACGATTCGTGAAGAAGAAACGACGACAGGGCTCGTTGCTGTTGCGCTGTCGTACCTCAAGTCCAATTTCCACTATCCCTTTCAGTGGCTTGGACTCTACGACCGATTTCAACATGCGTTAATTGGAGCGGCGGGCATTACCCCGAATGACAGCCCAGTTCCCCTACTGAATAAAGCGCTCGAACTCCAACCTGGAGACATCATGGAGCAGGTTGTGATCCAGCAACGTCCCGTGGGAGCCCCAGACTTGCGGGAAGAACCTCGTGCAGGGCAGTGGCGGGAGATTGCCCAAAAGCTCAACATCCAAGGTACCATCATTTTCCCGATTCGATATCGCAACCAGTGTATGGGGGTAGCGGTGTTTGGGTCGCAGGTGTGGGGGGTAACGCCCCAATCAGAGGAAAAGGCACGACTATCGATGCTGCTGGGTGAGTTGGCAGCGGCGCTATACCGCATCGAAGAGGAGCAGCATCGCCAACAGGTCAAAAATCCATCAGAGCCTCTGTTTAATTTGCTGAATCGGTTGCGACAGTTGCCGCACTTGCAACAGCGCATAGAAGCTGTCGTCGAGGAAACCCAGGGATTTATTGAGCTTGATCGCACGAGCATCTACTGGTTTGATCCCCACCGTCGATGCTTTCAGCGGCGTGTCAGCCGTCAGAAAGGAGGGCGGTTGACTGTAGAAGCCGCTCCCGTTGCTGATATTCCCGTGGAGGATGTGCGGAGTTTTTATCAATCCCTGGTAGCGGATCAGGTGGTGGCCGTGGGTGAGGCAAAAAGTTCCCTCAAGGCCGATATGACCGTTAAGCTCATGCAGATCATCCAGGCGCGATCGCTCCTCGCTGCCCCCATTTTGTATCAGGATCAGCTTCTAGGTTTCCTCAGTGTGGAGGGCAACGAAGGTAAAATTTGGACAGATCTGGAAAAAAACTATGTGCGGAGTGCAGGGCAACTGATTGCGCTCACGGCTCCCCTAGAAACGATGGAGGACACGATCCAGCAAATCAAGTTGGATCAAGCGCTGTCTTCGGAAATCTCACGTGCCATTTTCAACAGTGATGACTGGAATGCAACCCTGAAGGGATGTGCCGAACACGTGTGCCAGCATCTCAAGGTCGAGCGTTTCTTGGTTTTGTTATATGACGAAGATCAGGAAAATTTTGAGCTGTGCTATCAGCATCATCCTGCGGGTCGGAAAGCCTTGCCCCCTAGCTTAGATCGGCTCAACCAGGTGGACTGGCAAATGCTAGAACGTAGCACCGAGGCTGTAGGAATTGAAAATCTAGCGGATGACTTAAAACTGATGGCGTGGCGAGAGCCGCTACTCAGCGCGAACTTGCAATCTCTGCTGGTGTGCAGCACGGCACCCGCTAAACCGTTAGAGGGGGTGGTTGTTCTGGGCCATGAATCCACACGGACCTGGAATCGTCCCGAACGCGATGTGCTACGCGTCGTGAGTCAGCAAATTGGGCTGATTTTGCATCAGTGGCAGTTGCAGCGTCAGACGGATCATCAACAAAAGATGTCCGACACGCTGCAATGGGGACTCCATGCGATGCAGAAAATTAGCGATCCGACGCAGTTAGAGATGTCTGCGGTGCAAAATCTCGCCAATGTGATGCAGGTGCCGCTAGTGGCATTAGTGACTTGGGAGCCGGGACAGAAAACGGCGCGAATTTCGGCGAGTTCCATTAGTAACAATAAGTTCACGCTCAATACCGATCGCGCCATTGGAGTCTACACCGATCCCCTGATGCAGTGGGTATTACAAACGGATGGACTCCTCCCAATGAACCGGGATGAGTTAGCCACCGAAACCCTCACATGGTTAAACGGTTCGGGGATTGGCCAAGTCATTGGAATGGCACTCCGCACCACTGATGAGTACGAACCGACGGGGGTTCTCATTTTGGGCGATCGCGCCGAGCGATATTGGCCGGAGCGCTATCTCAACACCTTTTCGATTTTGGTGAATCAATTGGCGTGGGTGCGGCGGTACATGCAGCTTGTGCAGCGGCTTTCGATTCGGCGTAGTGAGTTGGAACGGCTTAACTGGTACAAACAGCGGCGGTTGAAAGAAATTTACCGAATGCTGGGTAACAACGTCAAGCGCCTAAACGACATGCTTCAGCAGAAGGATGCCCCCAGCGGTATGCGCTATCAGCAAACGGTACGTCAGCTTGGGGAAATTCTTTCGACGCTGGTACCGATTCTGAAGCAGGAGCAGTGGGCACTACAAATCGAACAAACCACCATTCCCCTCGCGAGTTTGCTGCGTCGGGCGCTGGAGCGGGTCGATCCCCTGATTAAGCAGCGTCAAATTTGGTCCCAGGTCCATAACGAGGAAGCGCTGATTATTGGGGGTGACATTCCCAAACTTGAATTTGTGCTATACGAGGTGTTGGCCTTTGCCTGTCGGCGATCGCCCAATAACGGACGGTTGGATGTGTGGTGTCGTCCCCTGGATGCGAACTGGCTGGAGCTATCGATTACCGATCATGGCGTTTTGGAACCCCGACTCGTTGAAGAATTATACCTGGGGCAACCGCTGGATCTCTTAGCACCTTCAACGCTGGATCGTCCGCCCGGTCTCCATCTTGCCATTTGCCAATCGTTAATGAAGCTGATGGGATGCGAGTTTAACCTGTACATTTTGGAGGACGGACGAGCGCTCAGTCGCTTGACGATTCCCATCTCTGATAATGAGCTGTAGTATCTGTAGGGCGATCGCCCATTCCCCGACCTCTTGCCTACAACGTGGCGATCCCGTTTGCTAGCCCCTGGCACACCCCCGTCAAGAACTCAAAATTGATGGTCTCAAGGCGATCGCTGGGCTGGTGGTAGTGGGGATTGCGAAGGTTTGCGGTATCGGTCACCATCACGGCACGGTAGCCCTGATCCCAAAAGGGCGCATGGTCACTGCGGCGGGTGTCGGGAATGAGTTTGCCCCGCTGTCCTGCCGGGAGCCACTCACAGGGAACCCCCACGGATTTGATTGCCCGTTTCAAGTGCCTTAAATCCAGCAGGGTTGACCAATTGCCAATTAGACCAATGAAGTTTCCGGTGGTCGGGTAGAGGTATTTCAGTCCGGGGGGATAGCGCTGAGAGTTGGGGCGATCGCTGCAATAGCCCAACATTTCCAGGGACAGCATCAGCCGTAAGGGTTGACGGTGCGATCTCAGCATCGTCGCGTAGGCTGTACTCCCCATCAGCCCGAATTCTTCCAAATCAAACGCCACCAAATGCACCGGATGACGGGCAGGCTGCTGGGAAAACCAGTGGGCTAACTCCAACAGGGCAGCAACCCCCGTTGCGTTGTCGTCGGCTCCGGGCGATCCGGGCACAGCATCATAGTGTGCCCCAATCAAGATCGGGGCTTTAGTATTGCTCTGTCCCGGCAGTTTCAGAATGAGATTTTCATGAATTTGTCCCTTCGTCTGACGGCTAAATTCATGCACCTCCACGGTTCCATACTGGCTGAGGTGCGATCGCACGTACTCTTTCACAAAAAAATGCCCTGCGGTCGCCAAAAACGGGTCGCGTTCCCGGGCAACTTGGCTGACATGGTGGTACAGGGCATCCTTCGAAATCGTCATGGTGGGAGGACTTTGGCGTAGTTTAGGTAAGGGCGATCGCCCCAAACGTTACTCCTCAGCTTCAGCCTCAGCCTCCTCCCCTTCTGCCGCAGGCGGAACCAAAGCAACCGCCACAATTGCATCCTCACTATCCAACCGCTGCACCCGCACTCCCGTCGCCGCCCGCGATTGGCAGGTAATCGCATCCACAGACTGACGGATGATAATGCCGCGACTAGTGACAATCATCAGCTCATCGCCTTCATTCACAATTCGAAGTGCGGCCAATTCATCGTTTTTCAAGCGAAACTTGATCGCCCGAAGTCCCATACCCGCACGATTTTGTAATCGGAACTGCGATACAGGCACTCGCTTACCCAGTCCACCCGTCGTGATCACCAGTGCCCACGGCCCTTGTACGCCGCAGGAGTCCTCCACGGAAAGCTCATCATCGGTATCCGCATCGTCGTCATTGATCTCTGCCATTGCCGCAACCACCTGACTCGGCAAGATATCCATACTAATCAGCTCATCACCGTTTCGGAGGCTCATTGCCCGTACCCCCCGGGTAGGACGCCCCAACGGACGGAGCTGATCATGATCAGTGCGGAAATGAATGGTCATTCCCTTCCGTGTGCCAATGATCACGCTATCTTCGGCACGGGCACGCCGCACCCAACGCAACTGATCGCCTTCGTTGAGGGAAATGGCAATCAGTCCATTCGAGCGAATATTGCTGAAGGCTGCCAGCTCCGTTTTCTTGATGTATCCGCCTTGGGTCAGCATCACCAGGTATTCATCCGCCGAGAATTCCGTGACCGGAACCATCGAGGTGATCCGTTCCTCGTGGGGAATGGGGAGCAGTTGCACAATCGGAATACCGCGCGAGGTTCGCGAACCCATCGGAATTTGATAGGCTCTCACACAGTAGGCCACGCCGCGATCGCTAAAGAACAGAACGCTGTCATGATCGCAGCAGCTCAGGAAATGCTCCACCCCGTCGTCTTCCTTCATCCGAGTTCCGGCTTTGCCCCGCGTAGCCCGACTCTGAGCCTCAAAGGTATTCACAGGCATCCGCTTAATGTAGCCTTGCTCCGTTAGCAGAATGATCGCCTGTTCGTTGGCAATCAAATCAATATCGTCTAGCTCATCGGCAACCTGCTCAATCACGGTTCGACGCGGATCGGCCTGAGACGCCCGAATCTCGTTCAGCTCCGTCTCAATAATCTCTAAAATCCGCTCTCGCCGCGCCAGAATATCCTGATAGTCGTGGATCCTCGCCTGCAAATCTTCATGCTCTTGCAGAATTTTCTCCGCTTCTAGAGCCGTGAGTCGGCGGAGCTGCATTTGCAAAATAGCGTCCGCTTGCTGCTCTGAAAGATTGTAGGAACTGATCAACTCTTGCTTCGCCGTGGGGGCATCGGCGGCACCGCGAATTAAGTCAATAATCGCATCCAAGTTATCCAGGGCAATCAGTAAACCTTGCAACAGGTGATCCCGCTCCTCGGCTTTCCGCAGGTAGTAGCGGGTGCGGCGGGTAATTGTTTCCACCCGGAAGTCAATGAAGACTTCTAGGAAAGGTTTGATCCCTAAAAGTTGGGGTTCCCCATTCACCAACGCCAGCATATTGACGCCAAAGTTGGTTTGCAGCGGCGTTTGCTTGTAGAGGTTATTGAGCACCACGCGCGGATAGGCATCTCGCTTTAGCTCAATCACGATCCGCATGCCGTCGCGATCGCTCTCATCGCGAATATCGGAAATGCCTTCCAGACGACGCTCATTCACCATTTCAGCGATTTTTTCAATCAGCGCCGCCTTGTTGGTCTGGTAGGGTAACTCGGTAATTATGATCGCATCACGGGACGGACGACCTCGGTGCTCAATGGTTTCAACC
>JACYMB010000312.1 GCA_015272205.1 Synechococcales cyanobacterium T60_A2020_003
TAAGTAGAGAGTCCTAACTAAACGTAGCTCTGGAACCTAGAAAGCTCGGTATACCGTTCTCAGGACATCGTTTAATTCAGGTTACCCACTTATAGCGTTCCTACGTGATTTGTGAAAAAGATGAGTTGTGAAACGTGCGCCCCACGGGGCGCACGTTTCACAATCCAAATAGGATTGCTATATGGAGTAATTCTAATCAATGATTTCACTTGCATAGGAGGAGATCTATCGATCGAAGCCATCGATACTTTTACTGATATTCTTGATGCTTAAATCGAGTTTCTCCTTTTGCCTCCGATAAAACACGGATTGATCAATAAACTCTGTTTCAGGGAAAACGCTTGCTTGTTCATTTTGCCTCTACGGAACGTATAAGTCTGTTCGCGTCTTTCTAATTCTCTATTGAAGACATTGCTCAAAATTTGCTAAACCCGTAGTAGAAACAACATCCCAACTCAAAAACGGATGCGCCCATGTTCCTCGAAGGAACCGTTCAAAAGGAGGTCAAGTGGAATATCTGTACCATCCGGGTGACGTTATTGGCGATCGCTACGAAATCGTTAAACCGCTCGGCAAGGGCGGCATGGGGGTTACCTATGAAGCCAAAGACCGTTCCAGTCAGCAAATGGTTGCCATCAAAGCCATTTCTCTGCAACAAATTACCGATTGGAAAACCCTAGACCTGTTTGAGCGAGAGGCCAAAATCCTCTCCCATCTCGATCATCCAGCCATTCCGGATTACATTGACTATTTCAATATCGATACGCCCAATGATCGACAGTTCTTTTTAGTGCGTGAGCTAATTTTGGGTAGCCCCTTGTCAGACTTGATGGATACAGGTTGGCGAGCGAATGAAGACATCGTCAAAAATATTGCAACTCAAATTTTGGAGGTGCTGATTTACCTCCACGAACTAGCGCCGCCCGTGATCCATCGCGATATCAAACCGCAAAATATTATTCGTAAAGCCGATGGTCAGGTGGTGCTTGTGGATTTTGGCTCAGTTCAGGATGCCTACCGAGCCACGATGAGTAAAGGGAGTACCTTTGTCGGCACCTTGGGGTATATGCCCCCAGAGCAGTTTCGAGGGCAGGTGGTTCCAGCGTCGGATCTCTATGCTCTTGGTGCAACGATCGTATATTTACTGACTGGACGACCGCCCGATGAGTTGCCTCAAGTCCGCCTAAAGTTAGATATCCGCCTCTTGCTCCAAACAACACCCGCATTCACCCTATGGCTGGAGCAGATGTTAGAACCCGCCGTGGAAGATCGGTTTCGAACCGCACGGGATGCCCTTGCGGCGTTAAAACAAGAAACCGTTCTCCCTGCGGTTGTTTCTCCTGGCAAACTCACCAAGCCCCACGGTAGCCGTATTGTGCTCAAGCGATCGCGCGATCGCCTCTCGATTGTGATTCCACCGTCAGGGCTGCGCTCCGAAAACGTAGGCATTCTATTCTTCGCTCTTTTCTGGAATGCCTTTATCCTGGTATGGACGATTGGAGCGGCAGCGGGATCCGTCTTTTTTGCGTTGTTCTCGATTCCTTTCTGGATCGTCGGTTTGGGAATGTTAGCAGGAGGAGTACTGGCGATCGGGACTCGGTTTCAACTCACCATGGACTGGAAGAAGTTCCGCTTAGAGTGGAGTTTGTTGGGTCTCAAACGGGTTCGTGAGGGATATGTCAAGAATTTGCTCGGCGCAGAGGTCAACACCAATCCAGACTTCAAAGTGAACGATCGCCCCGTGGTTACGTGTATTCTGCGGGAGGGGGTTCGGAAACATCACTTCGGACATACCATTGACTCCACCGAGCGAGAATGGCTGGTTTACGAAATTACGGATTTCTTGAATCAAACTCGTCGGTGATACCCCTCTAAATCTGGGTGAATTCAGGTGTACGCTGGATTCAGACGCCACTCTCTGAAGGATACCGATTTATGGCAACGACGATCCGCCAATTGATCCGCTACAAGCAACAGGGCAAAACAATCGTTGCACTCACCGCTTGGGACTACCTCACGGCGCAAATTTTAGATCAGGCGGGTACGGATCTGATCCTGGTGGGAGATTCGTTGGCGATGGTGGCGTTAGGATACGACACTACGTTGCCGCTAACCCTAGATGACATCATTCACCATGCGAAGGCGGTGCGACGGGGGGTGAAGCAGGCGCTTTTGGTCGTCGATCTGCCGTTTTTAAGCTATCAGGTGAGTCCCCAAGAGGCGATCGCTTCCGCTGGACGAGTGATGAAGGAAACCGGAGCCGAAGCCATCAAGTTAGAAGGGGGCAATCCGGCGATGGCCGATACGGTGCAGCGGCTCGTACAGGTCGGGATTCCAGTATTAGGCCATGTAGGACTCACCCCCCAGTCGGTGCGCCAGCTCGGAGGCTATCGTCAGCAGGGCAACACCCCGGAATCGGGCGATCGCATTTTGCAAGAGGCGATCGCGCTCGAACAAGCCGGAGCGTTTGGCGTTGTACTCGAACACATTCCCCACGACCTGGCGTATGCCATTACCCAGAAGATCTCTGTTCCCACCATTGGTATTGGTGCCGGGGTTCACTGCGATGGGCAAGTGTTGGTTACAGCGGATCTACTCGGACTCTCCGACTGGCAACCTCCCTTTGCCAAGGTCTATGCTCGCCTGCGTGAACAGGGGATTCAGGCGGTACAGCAGTTTGCCCAAGAGGTGCGCGATCGCCAGTTTCCACCCAAGCGCTAAACGGCAAAAGCGGGATTCTTAAACAGAACCCCGCTTCTAAAAAGCATGATGGCGAACAATTATCCAGGAATCATTTGTAAAACGAGCGATCGCTTATCAAAGGATTGCACCTTTCCAGCTTCGCCTAGGTCAGTTACGACCCTCTCTAGCAATTCAGTGGCGCGATCGCGGTGCTGGTGCTCTCGGCCTCGCAAGCGAATCTGAAATTTGACCGAATCTCCCTTCCCTAGCCACTGTACAGCCCGGTTGATGCGTAAGCTGTAGTCTGACTCGCCAATATTTGGACGGAGCTTTACTTCCTTCACCGTTGTCCGCGCACTTTGGCTCTGTCGTTTCTTCTGCTGATACTGGTGCTTACCGTAGTCCAGAATCTTAGCAACAGGGGTTTCTTTGTTCTCTGATACGACAACTAGATCCAGCCCTGCTTCCTCTGCTAGTCGCAAAGCTTCGCGCGTATCTATTAATCCACGATTTTGGTTTTCTTGGTCGATCAGCAGTACCTGGGGCGATCGAATTTGGCGATTAATCAGTTGTTTTTTAGCAGCGATAACAGTACCCTCTCAAAAACTCTACAGTTAAAAACAGTACACAATACTAGGGTAACGCCTAAATGCGACTCCCATGTCTAGCTGGGGAATGAAAATAGTCATCCGCCTTGAATCTTAATGAAAATCACGAATTGTACAAGCTAGCCACATAGTCTCCATAGCCGTTGTAAACCAGGGTTGGACGTTCTTCCCAACTGAAATCGGTGGTATCACCAACAAAGCGTTCCTGGGCTTGCGACCAGCGAGGATGGGGAACAGCAGGATCAACGTTGGACTCAAACTTGTATTCGTAGCCGTTGATGGTGTTCCAGTAGGTTGCAGGCTGCGTGTCTACAAATTCAATTTTGACGATCGATTTTGCGCCCTTGAATCCATACTTCCAGGGTACGACCATGCGGATGGGCGCACCGTGCTGCTTGGGTAGGGTCTGACCGTAGGCTCCTACGGCAAAGAAGGCCAGCTCATTCGCCATTTCCTCAATCCGTAAGCCTTCCGTATACGGCCAGGGCAGAGATCCTAAATGGAAGCTGGGGCCTGTCGTAATTTTGGGGTCGTAGAAGGAGGTAAAGCGCACAAATTTAGCGGCAGACGTCGGTTCTACATCTTCGATAATGCGACGCATCGGAAACCCGATCCAGGGAATCACCATGGACCATGCTTCGACGCATCGGAATCGATAAATTCGCTCTTCTAGCGGAAAGCGTTTGGTCAGGTCGTCTAGGTCGTAGGTTTTGGGCGTGTTCACCAAGCCACTAACTTCAACTTTCCAATCGTCTGTCGGCAAGGCTTGGGCGGCTTCCCAAATGGATTTGGTTCCGCCGAATTCGTAAAAGTTGTTGTAGGTTGCGGCAAGGAGGCGCGTCGTGATCGGACGATCGACCTCGGCAAAGTCTGGATTGACTTGAAAGTTCAGATCTGCAATGTCCCCTAGTACCTCACGTCCATCTGCGGTGGTATTTGCTTTGCATCCCATCAATGGCAAGATGGTGGCACCCACTCCAATGCTTGTGGCTGTTTTTAGAAACTTGCGCCGATTAAAGAACACCGCTTCGGGAGTGATTGTTCGTTCATCAATCTGCCACGAAGGAGGAATCCGAATGAATGCCATGGTTATGCGCTAACTCCTAACTCCTTTTTTAGTCTACTGAGTTTCCTTGGAGTGGGGCGATCGCTCCCGAACTTAAAAACCTCCTAGCGTGCGAAATTTCCAACCGTTCGTTTCCCTATGGCAGATGGGATTGAAATCTAGGACGTGGTTCTAGCTTTTAGTGCCTGATTTCAGCCCCTCACCCCTTTGCTTCATTCCCCCTCTACCCCCTTTTTACAGACTTTATGACTCTATGGCTGTCTGTTGGTTATTCGGTGCAGGTTGCGTTTGACCTGCCGTTCTTTTGTCTAGGACAACTGACGAAACACCCCATTCAGGATCCGGTGGCGGTTTTCCTGGTCATCATGGGGATTATGCTAGTGGCTCCCCTTTTATTTGAGAGTCTACGGCTACCGGGCATTATTGGCTTAATCTTGGCAGGCGTTGTGGTTGGCCCCTATGGCTTAGGGCTTTTAGAGCGGGATAGCACGATTCAACTTCTCGGTACTGTTGGCCTGTTATTCCTGATGTTTCTGGGCGGGCTAGAAACAAGCCTGGATGATCTCAAGAAAAATGCGCGATCGGCCATTTTTTTTGGAATGGCAACGTTCCTGCTGCCGATGGGTATTGGCACGGTGGCTATGCTGGCAGTCGGAAGTTCATGGTTGGCCGCGATCTTAATTGCGTCCTGTTTTGCGTCCCATACCCTAGTCGCGTTGCCGATCTTGTCGAAATTAGGCGTTATGAGGAATCCGGTCGTGACCTCCACCTTGGGCGGCACGCTCATCACCAATGTTCTAGCGTTGCTGGTGTTAGCGATCGTCGTCAAAGCGAATCAAGGGGACTTGACCCTCAGTTTTTGGTTATTCCTAATTCCGTCATTAGCCGTTTATACGTTTGCAACGCTGTGGGGAGTGCCCAAACTGGGTCGCTGGTTTTTCCATAAGTTTGGGCATGATGAGCGGGCGGAATTTATGTTCGTGCTGGCGGCTCTATTCGTAGTGTCCTATCTGGCGAGCCTGATTGAAATTGAACCGATTGTCGGCGCGTTCTTGGCGGGAGTCGCAATCACGCAGATTATTCCACAACTGAGTCCCCTGATGAACCGGATTCAGTTTATTGGCAATACCCTATTTGTTCCTTTCTTTTTAATCTCCGTGGGGATGTTAGTTGACCCGCTGATCTTGATTAAACAACCCCAGTCTCTCGTACTGGCAGTGGTCATGATTGGGGCAGAGTTTGTAAGCAAATTCCTGGCGGCATGGGTTTCGGGACGGGTGTTTGGGTGGCGCATGGCTGGGGTGTTAGTGGCGTTTGGGTTGTCAGTTGCTCAGGCGGCATCGACGTTGGCGGCGATCACCGTGGCCTTTAACATTCAGCTTGTGGATGAACTGGTCGTCAATGACATCATTGCGATGATTATGGTGAGCTGTATTGCCTCGCCATGGATTACGGAGTATGGAGGAAGTCGCCTGAAACCGCAGGTTAGCCAGGATGGACAAAGTTCAACCCGGATTACGGCAGCCGAAAACGTGCAGCGGATGGCACAGCGGGTGATGGTTCCGGTGGCGAATCCCAGTACGGAAGATAACTTGCTGGAACTGGCCATCATGATCACGAAACAGGCAAAGGGAACGTTATTGCCACTCAATGTGTTGTCCGATCGCGGCGACGAAATTACCCCAGCGGCAAGGTTACAGCAGCGCCAACTCCTAGATTTTGCTGTTAACTTAGCTCACTCCGTCGTCGTCAACGTAGAACCGATTAGGCGAGTGGATGACTCGATTGATTTAGGCATTGTGCGGGCGGGGCAGGAGCATGATGCGACGCTGGTGATTTGTGGATGGAAGGGATTTTCGACCTACACGGAAAACTTTTTTGGCAGCGTATTGGATAATGTCACGCGGTTGAGCAAAACCCCTGTGCTAATTGCTCGGTTTGCGGCTCCGATCGCCAACACACGCCGTATTGTTCTAGCCCTTTCGGAATACGATGCGCCGGATTATCAAATCCAGACGTTACAACTGGCAAAAATCTTGATGGAGCAACTGAAGGCACCGCTGTTTATTTTGCAGGTGGGGCAGGACGTTCAGCTTACGCCTGAAGCGTTGCGATCGCAGGGTTTTGATGGGTCTGTACGTCTTGTCTCGGAACCGGGTAATTTTGTGCGGCGAGTATCGGAGGAATTAGTGTTTGATGATTTATTGATCCTCATTGCAGGCCAAACTCGGTTAGGTCAGCCTGTGGTCGGTCGGCAACCAGAAGCGATCGCCCGTAGCAACCCGAAAACATCAATGCTGATTGTGCATTTCCCTGAGTAAGGAAACCCCGTCAAAAACCAGATTTAAATGGTGGATCTTAAGTTATTCTTAATGCAAACCTAGCGTTTGATGACATTTTGGTTGCTGAATGCAGCATGGAAAATTCCGGTTCAAGATGTCATGTTCCAAAACATCGATTGCATCTGATGTAAAGCCGCCTATGGTTGATCCAATGGACAATATCGCAAAACAAGCTCGTCAGGGCAGTGTTGCTGCGATTATTCAGGTTCTAAACGATAAACTGGCAGATTCTGGCGTGAGAACACGGGCTGTGTTCGAAAAGGGAATCCTGCAACTTTTGTGCGAGGCTCCAACGCCAGAGCAATTGGAACAGGAATCGTTGGTTGAGCAGCTACGTCAAATTTTAGAATCTATCAGTCCGCGCAGTATTCGGCGGGTCAAAATTAACAGCCGGATCGTACGAGAGCAGCAGCTCCTTTGGTTAGAGGAAATTAACCGCGATCCAGAAGGACAACTGCTGTGGTCTCAGGATATTACGCTGAAGCAACCGAATCCTGTGCGACGTTTTGTGGAGGATTGGCGCGATCGCGACCTTGCGGCAATTTCCACACCGACCAAACCTACTAAACGCTCTGATAAGCAAATTTTTTGGCGGGGGATCATCGGTGGTGCAAGCTTAAGCCTACTCGCCCTTTTACTGCTGTGGGTGCTTAATGATTGGCTAAACCTGCAACTGGGGCAACGCTTTCAGCGGGCGATCGCCGATACAGAAGAATCCGCTCCATCTGCTAGTTCCATCCCGACCGAGACTCCGGCAGTAAGCCCTGCTCCCGCCGATGAAGACCCGTTTGTGTTGGCTGTTCGCCTCGCTGAGCAAGCCTCTCAGCAGGGTAAAACGGCTCAGTCGGCGGCGGATTGGTTAGATTTGGCAAGTCGGTGGCAGCGAGCCTCGGATTTAATGGCTCAGGTTCCACCAGAGGATCCCCGGTATCCCACGGCACAAGATCGGACAAATTTGTACGCTCAGTTTAGTGCGGAGGCGCTAAAACAAGCTCAGACGGAGCCTGCTCCTGAAACGCCCTAGGGCACAAGTCATCAAGGCTAATCATTTCTTGAAAGCCTTCGTGCTAGTTGACTAATAAAAACTTAGTCAGTCAACTAGGTCGTCTTGAGACTTGGCAACCGTGATAAACCATCGGAAACAAACTGACTTTTCGACTGTGCTACCACGTTGCAACCAAATCCATAGGGTAGATTTCCATCCGATAAACGAGAGACCCGCACATAGTAGTAACCGGGACTCTCCGTTTCAATGCCCACTGTCTTGGCATTCGCATTCGCTTGGAAACTCGCGACACGGGTTCCCTTCCCTTTGCTTTGGTAATTAGCTTTGAAGAATACATCAAACTTCCCTTGTCCCAGATTAAACGCCCCTGCAAAGTTTAAAAATGAACTCTTAAACGCTTTCCCAATGGTGCGAAATACAAACCAATTCGATTTCTCTGTTAAATCGAGGGTATGCCCAGCGCTAACTAGGCCGCCAGGATAGAGATTTCCAGTGAATGTAGCTAATTTATAGCTACTACCGCCATCGGTATAAATTTGAGAGCGCGACATCACACATCAACCTCCGCAACAAGACTCACCTGAGTCACTGCTTAATTTCAAAAGCTGGATTTCAGTCAACTCCTTAAGCTATCTAACAGACTTAGACTTGATGAGTATTATTACTTGCAGTGATTCAGCGTCGCTGAATAGTCGCTGAATTTATTACGAATCAACGCACATAGAAATATTCTGCAATCTCAGGTGCGCTCAGTTGAGATCGCATCCCCAACTTCAGCCCAATTCCTGAAACAAATTGCTCAGATACACGTCATGACTGAGAAAATGTCCCTAGGGCAAAACATCCTCAGTCACTCTAAATCACCATCCCTCCTGAATTATGTTGCACTTCATCTCGATTCCCGTACGACTCGTTTGGCGTCGCTGGTTTTACGGTCTAATGTCGGTCGTTGTCGCTCTCGGCATTGTTGTGGGCACTCCCCAAGCAGGTCAGGCCATTTCTTGGGTGGATTTGATTTTGCGCGGTATTCAAGTCATCCAGCTATCGAGCTTGTCGGACAGCCAAGAGGTCTCCCTAGGAGAACAAATCAACGAACAGTTGGTCAATAGCGAATTTCAGCTCTATAACAACAGGGATGTAAGAGAGTATGTGGATGAGGTTGGCCAACGCCTGGTTCCCGACAGCACTCGTCCAGATATTCCGTATGTATTTCAAGTAGTGCGGGATGATTCGGTCAACGCCTTTGCAACGATGGGCGGTTATGTGTACGTCACCACGGGTCTATTGAAAGCTGCTGACAATGAGGCTGAATTGGCTGGAGTGTTGGGTCACGAAATTGGCCACATTGCGGCGCGTCATTCGGTCAAGCAAATGCGTGAACTGGCGATCGCCCAAGGCATTGCAACTGCTGCAGGACTGGATACGAATACGGCGGTAGCCATCGGGGTTGAACTGGCACTCCGGCGACCCCATAGCCGAGAAGCTGAATTTGAGGCGGATCAGCTCGGCTTGGAAAATATGCGGCAAAGTGGCTATGCGCCGGTTGCGATGGTGACGTTTATGGAAAAGTTGCTGGGTGGGGGTTCCATTCCCGCATTCTTAAGCACCCACCCCGCAACCTCGGATCGAATTGAAGCCCTGAACACCATGATCGACGTCGATACGGCATCGGCAGGGGAAGGCTTAAATGAGTCCAACTATCGTTCTCGGATTAGCGCTTTGCTGTAGGTTCAGAGTTCGGGTGTTGCTGGGGGTGCGCTATGGGAAAACCCATGCGCTCTAGCCCCTGGAGTAAGCGTTCTGCCTCCTGTGCATTATGTAACTGGTAAAGCTGGATCGCGTCTTGGAAGGCATTGAGTCCCTCCTCCACACGCCCCAACTTTAATAACGCAACGCCCAAATTTTGGTGCGCTTGGGCATAGGCTGGATTGAGCGCGATCGCCTGCTGATAGTGTTCAACGGCTTGGGTAAGGTTGCCTTGGGCTTTGAGCGCCATGCCTAGGTTGTAATGGGCGATCGCAAACTGGGGGGCAATTTTGATCGCTTGCTCATACAGCGATTGTGCGCCTGCCCAGTCTCCCGTGTTTTGGCGGAGGGTGCCCAGGTTAACCAATGCGCCTAATTTCAGCGTTGGCAAAATGGGCTGGGCAATCGCCTGCTGGTAATGACTCGCGGCCTGCGGCAGATGCTTCTGGCGGGTATAGGCAATCCCTAAGTGGTAGTGCAGTTCGTATTGAACCGAGGGATCAATGGAGGAGGCTTTTAATCCTCGTTCCAGTAGTTCCACACCATGCTGCATCCGTCCCATATCCACGTACAGTGCCCCTAGCTTACTGCACACGTAAGGATCACCGGGGTGAGTCACCAAAAACCGCTCCATCGTCAACCGTGCCTTTTCCTGCTTGTTGCGGCTGGCGATCGCTCCAGGCGCATACCCATAGTGGAAAATGGCGACCTCCGGTAACGATACGATTTTCCAGTGAGGGTCTCGCTGCATCAGTCCGGCTACACTATCGTCCACCATCGCATGGTAGGGTCGCGAAAAGCGAATCTCAGGATGCTTGCGGAATAGGCGCGATACGAGGGAATAGGGAGACTGCACTGCCCCAATTTCCTGGCGTACCAGATTCACCACCAAATGATCATCAACGGCCATGCTGTCTCGTAGCCTGGGGGCGATCGCCGGGTTCAGCCGCTCATCGGCATCGAGGACTAAAACCCAATCTCCCGTCGCGTAGGTTAAAGAAACATTCCGGGCGATCGCAAAATCATCGCACCATTCAAAGCTGTACACGTCTGCGCCAAGCGATCGCGCCAAATCTGGCGTGCCGTCCGTAGAGCCTGTATCCAGCACCACCATTTCATCGACCACATCGCGTACACTGGCTAAACAATCAGCGAGATTGTCGATTTCATTTTTGACCAAAATACAGCAGCTAAGGCGCATCGCATCCATCCTGAAATCTTGCTCAACTCCCCGCTGTTCATTGGGGAAGAGAGTCATTCTATTCACCCTTTTATCCTATCGAACGGTCGTAGCGTACAACTGCTCAACGGATGACATTCGGAACAAGGTTTGGCATGGTAGAGAAGGTTAGACTGTATCATACCCGGACTCTATGGATACTCTATCCTCTGTCAGAACCCAGATTCAGCGAGGCTTTCAAGCAACTTGGGGGCTTTGGCTAGGGGTTGCCATCATCGCTCCCATTGGGTTAGGGGTTTGGGCTGTTTCGACCTTAATGCAATTACCAGAGCCCCTCAATTGCAACACTTCCACGGCATCCGACTCTGGCTCGGCCAGATTTTACTGTGCGCAAACGGTGGCGGAAGAGGAATCGGTTGATAGTCTGCAACAGGCGATTCAAATGATGAACGCCCTTCCTAAAGGCCATCCGCTGCGGACTGAGGGCGATCGCCTGATTGAAGAATGGTCTCTCAAAATCTTGGCGATCGCAGAAACCGAGTTCCAAAACGGCAATCTAGACGAGGCGATTTCCATTGCCCGCAAAATTCCAGGTCGAGTCCCTGCGTCCAGACTTGCCAATGACGCGGTTGAGCAGTGGGAAAGCATTTGGAGTGATGCAGAAGCGATATATGAAGCTGCCGAGCGATCGCTCCAGGACGATCGGTGGCAAGCTGCCCTTGCAGAAGCACGGGATCTCGTGCGGATTGAAAATCGCTACTGGGCATCGACTCAATATATGGCTCTGCTCAACGAAATCCAGATGAAGAAGGAAAGTAGTGAACTCGCCGCCAAGCAGGACGCCGAACGTAAGGCTAAACAGCGCGATCGCTCCACCGCAAACACCGCAGACGACGTTCTCACGCAATGGGAACAGGAACGCGCTCAAGAGGATGCAACTCGCCTTTCTAGGGCGCGATCGTTCGCGAGTGCCGGAACAGTCGAAGGCTTAGAAAATGCTATTTCTGAAGCACGCGGCGTCGTTTGGGGCACGGAACAATACGAGGAAGCCCAAGCCCTTATCCAAGACTGGCAGCGTCAGGCGGAGATGTTAGAGGATCAACCCTACCTTGACCGAGCAAGAACCCTAGCCAGTCAAGGGGATATCGATTCTCTCCGTGCCGCCATTCAAGAAGCACGGCAGATTCCCAGCTACCGCACGCTTTACACAGAAGCACAAGCCAACATCGAAGCTTGGAGCAATGAAATTGAGCAGATCACCATGCAACAAACCTCGTCCCCTCCCGTGCCTGTACAAGCCCCATCCAGGCGAAATTCAGCTCCAGAGGCAGATGCTATTCCAACTCCCCCATCGGCAAGAGAGTTATTTAATTTGGACAACTCTGATGGTTCAGGTGACTAAATGATTCGGATCACGAATAAGTAAAAAACCTCCAGGACACGCGCCGGAGGTCTCCATAAATTGTTACGCCAGGATGTTTCTAAGATAAACAACAGAGGTTAAGAACTGGCTAATGGGGTATTATTCTTACAAAGATTTCTGAACTAAGCTCGACTTTATCCAATCAGGCGGCATGGCAGAGTAACTCGGTCCAGGTGTCGA
>JACYMB010000313.1 GCA_015272205.1 Synechococcales cyanobacterium T60_A2020_003
ACTGACATATCTTTTCTAGTAGGTTGGGTGAAACAACGTGGAACCCAACTCTAGCCTATATTCTGTTGGGTTACGCTAGCGCTCACCCAACCTACGAGAGAATCAGGGTTGTGTGAGTTTTGTCAGTCAATCAGGCCATTCAGAGGGAGTTCACTATCGTCTTGCTGAGGGAATCGCGTATGGGGCGGTTGCTCGGAATTTGCGCCAGGTTGCATAAACAACTCTGTTTCGTAACGTTTGAGGCATTTTTTAAAGTGCTGTAAGCCATTCAGAACATGAACATTCTCAAGCAGCACTCCTAACCTTACTTAAGACCGTTCTTAGTGAGATCACAGCCTATGCGACTCACTATAGCGAGTTCTCGTAGATTAACGATTCAATTGACGATTCATTGGTTGGCGATCGCAATTCCTAGACTAATCGCCGCAATACCAGCCAGGACAATCCAGGCTAAATGTTGGCTCAGCCAAGCCCGAATTAGGCGTACCTGACTGGGACGATACGGCGTCTGCACCGCCATGGACTGAGGATTCGTATACAACGTACACTCCGTCGCATAGGGACGCTGTGGAAACGTGCAGGTTTCATCGTGATCGTAGAGACAGGTTTGGCACAGGTACTGCCCGTCAGTTGAACGATAGAGCGGAATACCCGGATGCCCGTGTGCTTTCAGGACAAGCTGACACTGGGGACAGGCGATCGCCTGCCCCTCAACAGGATGATGACATCGAGGACACTCTAGCATTTGCTTAACGTCTGGCAATAGGCAAGGACACTAAGCCTATCCTAGCCCACGTTGCTTGAGTTCCTCAGGACTTACGCACTACGTGCGGCGTCCTGAGTCTTTTAGGCGATTTTGCGCGGGTGTAACCCGCGCAAAATCGCTCAATTGCGTAAGTCCTGTTTCTTAGTAGCGCACTAGCACGCCCTGGCTTTTTTGGATCGGCAACACATCTAGGCTGTCGAGATTAGCGCAAAATTCCAGATCCTTGTCTCCGTCTAGACGCAAGAGCCGTTTGCCGTGGCTGGCATGACGCAGTAGGTCTAACAAACTCGTCTGCCACTGAGTGTAAAGGGCGATCGCCCCAATCACTTCATCGTTGCCGATCCAGTCGTCGTCGTCCTTGAAGTGCTGACTCAGGGCATGGGCGATCGCTCCTGCGCAAACGGTGTCCTCCAGGGAAAAACTGCCTTCCCAACCAGACCCCACCATCCACACCTCAGCGGGTTGCGTATCCAGCAAATACCGCACGACGGTCGCCCGATTAATCAAAGCTCCGGCCAACACCGTTGCCGCATTTTGAATCCGTTCCAAGCAGCGAGTGCCGTTAGTCGTACTCATAAACAAGCGGCGATCGCCCATGAGGCTGGGGCTACAGTCCAACGGCGAATTGCCCAAATCACAGCCTTCCACCTTTGAGCCACCTCGTTCGCCAGCCCGCAACCGCTTCTCAGGCGGCCATTGTTCGCTTATCTGCATCAACTCATCAATGCTGCTGAACACTTGAACAGCCTCAGCCCCAGCCCCTAGTGCTGTTGCCATGGTGGTAGTGGCTCGGAGGACATCAATCGCGATCGCACAGTCAGGGATAGAATCACTAGGGACGAGTTCGGGGGTGTGATAAACAAACAGTTTCACGAGTTCAAGGCGTCACGCTGAATTAACAATGAATCATTTTAGGTGGAATCCTGAACACCCGCGCGAAATTATGATCGAGTTCCTTTGGCTATGCCCGGAATTTGATCAGAAATCAGGTCATTCATTTCGCTCCACCAGGGTATTGATGTCCACGTTACAGCAGGTTTGGGTACCTGTGTCCAACTGATATTCCAATGCTTAGCGTCGATACTTATCTATCCACCCTCCCGGCAATACGTGAACCAAGCCCAATCTCCCACATCCCGAAAGACTCTCCTACAATAAATGTGTAGAAACGTAAACTTTATGATTTATGGCTCAGCTCACCCTCCAAGAAATCGAGACACAGCTTGAGAGTGCCAATTCGCGCGATCGCATGATTGCGCTGGCCAATCTGCGCGATGTGTCACCGGATCAGGCCGTCCCGCTGATTAAGAAAGTTCTGGATGATGACAACTTACAGGTTCGTTCGATGGCTGTATTCGCCCTGGGACTGAAGCCAACAGAGGAATGCTTTCCGATCTTGGTGAAACTCCTAGAAACAGACCCAGACTACGGCATTCGCGCTGATGCGGCGGGAGCCTTGGGCTATCTCGAAGATCCCCGTGCTTTTGAACCCCTTGCACGGACGTTCTACGAAGATACGGACTGGCTGGTGCGGTTTAGCTCAGCAGTATCGTTAGGCAATTTGAAAGATCCACGGGCCCGCGACATTTTGCTGAAGGCGCTAGACAGCGATGAGGTCGTGTTGCAACAAGCGGCGATCGCGGCTTTGGGAGAAATCGGCGCAACGGATGCTGTCGAACATCTGCTGAAATTTGCCCAAGCTCCCGACTGGCTCATTCGTCAGCGGTTGGCCGAGGCTCTGGGGCACTTACCCGCACCGAAAACCGTTTCGGCACTGGAATATTTAGAAAAAGACAGCCATCCCAACGTTGCCTCGGCGGCGACCTATGCCCTCACTCGCCTACGTGAAGAACATCCGGACGCTATGCATTGACGTTAATCTAAACCCAAGCAGTGGTTAACACTAAGCACCGTGTGCTTTGGCTACTACGCGTTTTAACCTGCCACCGGAGGGGCGATCGCCAACAGTATGAAGTCACCATAGATGGGCGCAGAAAGAATCAGCGATAATGGGAGACCCTATACTCTGAGCTAAGCCCTACTTCAAATCCAAACGCTTTGTAGCAAAGAAATCCTCTGCACAAAGATTTTCGATTTTGCAGCCGCAGGATCGATAGGATAGTGAGTAGCGCTAAGACTGCTGAGTAGCCATCCGTTGGTGTATGACGCAATGCGCATAGGGGTGTAGTTTAGACAGGTGCTGCTTGGGGGCCTCCAGTCATGACCGACGTAGCAAAGCCAACTGATACTGAGGAGATCGCAAAATTACTCGTCCATTACGGATTTGATCTGGATGGCTATCGTCCTGAGCAGCTTATTCAGCGCTGGTCGGCACAATATCCAATGGCTTGGCTACGATTGGCTGTTGTTGAGGCGTTGTACCAAGGACGCTACAAGGTGATTTCTGTAGAACAGATTCTGATGATTTGGCAACGTCGCCAGAAGCCAATTCCTCATTTCAATGGCGAGTTTGATCGAATTGTCAGCAGTCGCTTACCCAAAACTCTACGGGAATCATCGACCGAAGCCGCCGCCTATCCCATTTTTTCACCTCCTAATCCAACGTCTTTACTGGCGAGAAAATCTGCCCAGGCTCTACACCGCCAAACCTCGGATTCTGCGGCATCTGAATTCAATCGGGATTGGTCGCGATCGCCCAAATCTTCATCTCCTCATCACGACTCGTCAACCGAGATCATGGCATCTCCGTTGCATTCTAAAGGGCTATCTGCGGATGTCGCCGATGAATCTCTCCTCTCGCAGGCGATCGCCCCCGATTCCCAGGAATCTTGGGCATCCTCCTCAGACGGACATACTCAGCACGACCGCTCTTCCCAGCCCTCGATCCAAGAAACGGCATCCTCCCTCCCCGAAACAGCCTCGCCAAAACCGGCTTCCGCTCATTCATGTCCGTCTGAACCGGCCCAGTGGTCTGTGCAGTACCCGCTGCGCACCCCATCTATTTCGCAGTTCATTCCTACGGAGCGAGCCTCAGGATTCTACAGTCGCCTAAAGTCCGTCGTCCAACGGCATGAATTTGCAACGCCTCCTCCCACGGATAACGGCAATCCTGTAGCCGACGAAGACGCCGATCACGCCTATGATTCCCATGACACCCATGCTTGTCAGTCCGAACCTGCGCCGGTTCAAGCGGATATCAGTCAGCATCTCGAACTCAGCCAAGACTAGTCAATTCAGGAAAGCAGTTTCTGCCATTCTGGAAACCTCCACGACTGTTAAGTCTATGAAGGATTGGCTAAGAATCCTTACAATCCTCTCCGATCGAGCTTCAAATCCGAAACCATGATTCATGGGAGAATGGCGGGAGGCGATCGCTCATCCTCTGTTTTGCATCTCTTGTAATAGAATCTCGCCACCGACTATGCATTGCGACAGGTAAATTCATGACTGCCATACTTTCTAACTCGTCTTCAAGCGTCGATAGTACGCATCGGATTGCAGCAAAACCCATCAATATGCCCCCTCGGCTATTGCTGGGGCCTGGCCCCTCTAACCCTCATCCGCTAGTTCTACAAGCGATGGGTTTGCCTCCCGTCGGGCATCTTGATCCGCGTTTCCTGGAGTTGATGAGTCAAACGCAGTCGCTCCTACGCTACGCATGGCAAACCAGCAACACCATGACGATTCCGGTCAGTGGCACTGGAAGTGCGGCGATGGAAGCCACGTTAGCCAATACTGTTGAACCGGGAGATGTTGTCCTGGTGGGCGTAAACGGTTATTTTGGGCATCGGCTTGTGGATATGGCAGGCCGCTACGGAGCCGATGTTCGCACCATGAGCAAGTCCTGGGGTCACGTCTTTTCCCTAGATGAGATTCGGGCGGGACTGGAAACCCATCGTCCGGCAATTTTGGCGCTAGTTCATGCTGAAACCTCGACCGGAGCCTGCCAACCCTTGGAGGGGATTGGGGCGCTATGCCGTGAGTACAACTGCTTGCTCCTGGTGGATAGCGTGACCAGTTTGGGCGGCGTTCCTTTGTTTATTGATGATTGGGGAATTGATCTCTCCTACAGTTGCAGCCAAAAAGGATTGGGCTGTCCACCTGGAGCGTCTCCCTTGACCATGAGCGATCGCGCCGTTGCAAAACTCCAGCAACGACGCACAAAAGTAGCGAACTGGTATCTTGATATGACCCTCCTCGGTCAGTATTGGGGAAATGAGCGAGTCTATCACCACACTGCCCCCATCAACATGAACTATGGTATCTATGAGGCGTTGCGCCTGCTGGCAGAAGAAGGATTGCAAGAGAGTTGGGATCGCCATCGTACGAATGCCGAGTTGCTCTGGGATGGTTTGGCCGATCTAGGACTTCAGTGCCATGTAGACATTGAACACCGTCTACTCACCCTCACAACGGTTAGGATTCCCGACGGTTTAGATGGAAAGGCGATCGCCCGTCAGCTTCTGGATCGGTACAACGTTGAAGTGGGGAATGGCCTGGGTGAATTGGCAGGCCAGGTATGGCGCATTGGTTTGATGGGGTACAACAGCCGTCCTGAAAATGTATTGACTCTACTGGCAACCCTAGAGCGAGTCCTCGCTGAAGCAGGGTTTCGTAAGGCTAGTTAGTGGTTTTTCGAGAGATTCGCGATCGCTGAAACAAGGGGGTTTGAGGTTGTTTAACCTGAGGCCACCTTTCGTTTATTTACCGTCATATCAACTTCAAGCTTGCCATAAGATGACACTTAAACCCACCGTCTGACGCAGCCTCCCCTTGCTCTAGACGCGAAGCGGCTTCCCGCAGGGTAGGGAGACTTGGGAGGGATCTCTGAAATAGCGCTACTTTGCGAATCAGATTCCGTATCAATTTCAGTCCTGAAGCCCAACCTAAATTGAGCTGAAATCGTAAGAATTAGTCTATTTTCTAATCTTTTCAGCCTGTGATTATTTTCCTTTATTTAATTTTAAAAAAAGAAAAAAGCTCCAGAGCATCTGTGTCTCTAGAGCGGAGATCTCATTCCAATAAGCAACTTAACATGCTTCTCCCCGTACACTGCCACCTGTAACTTACGGTTATGTAAAAGAAACCTAAAGATCTGAAACTTAAGTATTCCTGGCGATGGTTTACATTGGCTCCCGAACGACTAACGTGTTTCTGCAAGTCAAGACAGGCCGTTCAAGATCGGCGTTGCAAAAAAGGTGAACCGATTTGAACGGTTCACCTCATCATTCGCCCCAAATGAGTCAAAAATAGATGCGGCTTACTGCACCACTTCTGATGATTTCTTCACGGTCGGTTGGGGTTGCGGTTGAAACTGGAAGAGGGAGTAAACTACGTTTCGTCGAATCGAAATCATCATCTCTAGGAAAATTTCGTAACCCTCACTCTTGTATTCAATTAACGGATCTTTCTGCCCATAGCCCCGCAATCCTACGGACTCACGCAGGGCATCCATTTGCTGAAGATGCTCGCGCCACAGAGTATCGATTTGCTGCAGGATGAAGAATCGCTCGGCCTGTCGCATTAATCCGGGCTGAATCTGATCCACCTGAGCTTCTTTCATGTCGTAGGCGATCCGAGTCTGCTCATGGAGAAACGTCTTCATCTCGCCCACGGAAAGATCTTCAAGCTGTTCTGGCTCTAGATCAGAGAGAAGATAAATAAATTCTTTGACCTTCGAGACCATATTGGCCAGATCCCAGTCTTCGGGCGGCAGTTCAGGATTGATATAAGCGTCCACGATTTCATCCATCGTGCGCTCGGCGTATTTCACCACCAGTTCTTTGAGGTCTTGTCCTTCGAGTACCCGGCGACGCTCGGCATAGATGGCACGACGCTGGTTATTCATCACCTCGTCATACTCAAAGACCTGTTTCCGGATGTCGTAGTAGTAGGTCTCAACCTTTTTCTGGGCACCTTCCAGCGCTCGCGTCAGCATTCCCGACTCGATGGGCATATCTTCTTCAACCCGGAAGGCGTTCATCAATCCAGCCACGCGATCGCCCCCAAAGATCCGCAGCAAGTTATCCTGCAAGCTGAGGAAGAAGCGAGTAGAGCCAGGGTCACCTTGACGACCTGCCCGACCACGCAACTGGTTATCAATCCGGCGCGATTCGTGACGCTCAGTACCGATGACGTGCAGTCCGCCCTTGGAAACCACCTCTTCATGCTCGGCACGGGTGAACGCCTCATACTCGGCCTTTACTTGGTTATAGGCTTCCCGGAGTTTCAGGACTAAGGGATCATCCGTGGGTGCTTTTTCAGAGGCGATCGCCACAATGTCTTCCGCCTGCAATTCAGGCAGCGATCGCTCCCCAAAGGTTTTCACCGCAAAGTCTACAGCCTGCTTCAGCAGGGTTTCCGCGTCTTTAGAGAGTTCCGTCGGGAAGATTTGGGGCGAGGCTTTCCAGGTTTTTACCTTTTTGCCAGAGGGCGCAAACCCTTGGGCGTTGGATTTGCTACCCGGCACAACAGAACTGACCGCAAACTCATCGTCTTCGGGCTGCACAATGCGGGGCATGAAATATTCCCGCACCTTCAGACGCGCCATATAATCGGCATTACCCCCCAGGATGATGTCGGTTCCCCGTCCGGCCATGTTGGTGGCAATGGTAACGGTTCCCTTCCGACCGGCCTGGGCGATAATTTCCGACTCCCGCTCCACGTTTTCTGGCTTCGCGTTGAGGAGGCTATGGGGAATCCCTTCTTGACTCAAGAGCTGAGACAGAACTTCTGATTTTTCAACGCTGGTAGTTCCCACCAAGACCGGGCGACCCATTTCGTGCATTTCAGCACACTCTTTAGCGATCGCAACCCACTTGGCCTCTTCCGTCTTATACACCACGTCTGACAAATCTCGACGCTTAGATACTCGGTTCGTGGGAACGATGGTGACTTCCAGGTTATAGATTTTCTCGAATTCAGCTTCTTCCGTCTTCGCTGTTCCGGTCATTCCCGCCAGTTTGGGATAGAGCAAGAAGAAGTTCTGGTAGGTAATCGTGGCGAGGGTTTGAGTTTCTGGCTGAATCTCCACCCGTTCTTTGGCCTCGATAGCCTGGTGCAAACCATCACTCCAGCGCCGACCTGGCATCACCCGCCCCGTAAACTCATCTACGATCACAATTTCGTCGTTGCGGACGATGTAGTTCACGTCTTTGATGAACAGTTCGTTGGCCTTGATCGCGTTGAAAACATAGTGCGCCCAGGGATTTTCCGGATCGTAGAGATCGGTCACACCCAGGATTTCCTCTGCTTTGATAAAACCTTCATCGGAAAGCAGAACGTTCCGCGCCTTTTCATCGACTTCGTAGTAGCGATCGACTTGCTCTTGGGCTTCATCCGCTTCACGGAACAGGCGAGCCGCTTCTTCCTTATGGCCTTCTTCTTGGAGGCGAGTGGCTTCTGCTTTTTTGGCTTCGTACTCTCGAACCGCAGCACGCTTGAAGCGGGCGAGATGGTTCGCGACTTCCGCTGCCTTGAGATACTTCTCGCTAGGACGTTCGACCTGACCAGAGATGATTAGCGGCGTGCGGGCTTCGTCGATCAGCACCGAGTCCACTTCGTCAATGATGCAATAGTTAAAGGGACGCTGCACCACATCGGCCATGGAGGTTGCCATGTTGTCGCGTAGGTAGTCGAAGCCGAGTTCGCTGTTGGTGCCGTAGGTCACATCACAAGCGTAGTTCTTCTTCCGCTCTGCTGGGGTCATACCCTGCTGAATTAGACCCACTGAAAGTCCTAGAAAACGGTGAACTTGCCCCATCCATTCTGCGTCACGGCGAGCTAGATAATCGTTAACCGTGATCACATGAACACCCTTTCCTTCCAATGCGTTGAGGTAGGCAGGCAGGGTAGACACCAGGGTTTTGCCTTCCCCGGTTTTCATTTCAGCGATCTGGCCGTCGTGGAGTACCATGCCCCCGATGAGCTGCACATCGAAGTGCCGCATTCCCAAGACTCGCTTGGCGGCTTCGCGCACCACGGCAAAGGCTTCGGGGAGCAGATCGTCTAAGGTTTCGCCCTTTTCAATGCGTTGCCGAAACTCTGCTGTTTTCCCTTTAAGCTCTTCGTCCGACAGGGCTTGAATCTCTTCTTCGAGAAGGTTGATCTCAACCACATCAGGTTGATACCGTTTGAGCTTTCGTGCGTTTGGGTCGCCCAGCAGTTTCTTTAACATGGCAACAATAAAATGTCCAAGCAGTTATGAAAATAATTAATCTGTCGCTTCTTCCCCGCAAGGAATAGGCGATCGCAAATAGCACTGACAGAGTCAGCGCTTTACTTATGGTAGCGTCAGGCGCAGAATCCTGAACAGATTCATCCTATCACTCCCACTCTGGGGTCAAACTTCGGAAATCGTAGCGTTCGGCTCCGGGATGACAACTGACGCATCCCGTTAGTTGTAAAGGTTGGGGTAAATCAACTTGAGGATGTAATGCTTTGAAATAGCGGGATTCAGCAAGGCGATAGGGCACTGCTTCTCCTTCATTCAGCCCCCGTGAATAGTCTCGAAGATAGTTCCAAATCAAGGTCGGGGTCGGATCTAAGAGGGGGGGAATCACGACTCCATAGTGTTCGGTTGAAAGGAGGAGGCGTCGCCAGGTTTCACCGGGCAGCACCGCAGGCGGAATGCCAAGGTGACAGGTGGCGCAATTTTCAAGGTACAGTTCTTGGCCGAGGGTATACTCAGCGGTCACGGGATCGGTTGTCCCGATGGTTGGGGTAGCCATGACCCGCACCGAGCCAATTCCTAGCAAGCCACTGACGAGCAGTACCAACAATAGGGCAATGAAAGGCGATCGCCCCTGTCGCTGCGAAACGAATCGAGCTATGAAACCAGGTAAGCGCATGGAAACCTGCTGAATCACCGTAAGGAACCGTGAATGAGAGGACGATATGTTGCTAGAGAATGTTTCGCACCGTAGAAGGAACCGTGCTTTGAGGGCGATCGCCCATCCCAACGTAGATCATTTCTGAGTATACGCTATAGTGCTTTCGCATCCTGTTTTATCCCTGGGTTCAACCGCCCACATCTTCTTCCCTCCTATGGCCGAGCATCATCTCCTTACCACCTGTAAAACCGTTCATTTGGGCGGATTTTCCCCCTCCCTTACCCCTGTTTTACACATTCAGTCGGGCGATCGCGTCCACGTAGAAACCTATACGGGATTCTATGTGTGCGATCAGGCTCCTCCTGAATTTGCGCCACCGGAACTGCTGAATATTGTGCAAAACTTGCCGGAATCGCAGCGAGTGAGCGTTGGCCCCCACCTCTTGACTGGGCCGATTTGGATTGACGGAGCTGAACCCGGAGATGTGCTGGAGGTGCATGTGGAGGCGATCGCCCCTCGACTGCCCGTGGGCTTCAATCCCTGCGGGTCGATTCCCCGCCGCTCTGCGGCGTAAAATGCCAGGATGA
>JACYMB010000314.1 GCA_015272205.1 Synechococcales cyanobacterium T60_A2020_003
GCTATCATCGTCGTTCGATTGCTGAAACTACCATGTTCCGCTTTAAGACTATTTTTGGGGGCAATCTCAGTGCACGTCAATTTGACAATCAAGCCGTGGAATTGTTCATCAAATGTGTTGCGCTCAACCGCATGATTCAGATCGCTAAACCCGATAGCTACAAGGTTGAAGGTTAATACCAGGACACTCTCAAGGCGAACCTGACCGTTTTTCTAATCATGCAACAAAGCCAGACTGGTTTATCATCCTGATCGCAACGATATTTCTTTGGCTGGAGTCCTCTACGCGCTGGGCGATCCGATTCGACTCGAAATTGTGCGGCGGTTAGCCTCGGAATCAGAACTTCCCTGTGCAGCGATGGATCTCCCCGTTGCCAAGTCTACCCTGTCCCATCATTTTAAGGTGCTGCGCGAGGCGGGGGTGCTGTATTGCCGAAAAGAGGGAACACAGCACATGAACTCACTCCGACGTGATGATCTGGATGCGCGGTTTCCGGGGCTGCTAGACATTATTTTGCAATCGGAGCGATCGCCTTTATGAGGGGATCTGTTTTTTTAATTTAGTTGAGTTACTGATCACGGATCAAACTGGCCGATGGCAAGCATAGCTTGGTTCATGTGTTGGGCGATCCGGGTAATGTGTTTGCTAACCCGTCGCAACCAACGAATGGCTTCAAGACGTGCTGTGCCCACGAAAACGTCGATTTGGCTACTGGCTACCTGTTTCAGCGTTAGTTCGCGGTAGGGACGTACCTTTTGATGAATCAGATCGGCGGTTTGACTTGCTCGATCGGCGGCAGTCTGCCATTGATCGGCTTGAATCAAATCCATCACGTCTTGGATGGTATCGGTTAGGATTTGGCGTTCGTCCTCAAGCTCGATCGTTGTTTGCACCGTTCTAGCGCGGTCTTCGTCTTCCTCACACCGTTCATGAATCCGTTGGAGATGATCCAGGGCGTGCATCATATTGATCAGTCGATCCCAGTCCGCCCCAGATCCAGTGTCCACATGGATCTGATCTAGATACGTATGTGTTTCATCCAAGGCAATTTGCAATTCGGTCAAATCCATACGCTGGTAATGCAAATTGCCCAGAATAGCAGACACATGCTGAAGCAGAGCCAGAACCTCACCCTGAATAGACCTCTGAGCGGCGTTCAACGCAAGATCGGGTTGTACTAGCAGTGCTTCGCTTAAGCCGTCGGTGTAGGCGGGGCCTGTACTGGGAACCAGGCGAACGAGCAAGGCTGCAAATTGACGCGTAAACGGAAGAATTGTCAAAACCCCAACTAAATTGAAGGACGTGTGAAAGGCGACTAGACCAATCTCGGCATTTTGCGTTAGGAGTTCCGGTGTAATCCGATTCACAAGATGGGTGTAGGGGGTAATCAGGAGCAGCGCTAAGCAGGCTGTCCACACGTTATACACAACATGGGAAAGGCCAGTGCGGCGGGCACTCACCGAAGCGCCTAAGGTGGCCAAAATCGCGGTCACGGTCGTTCCCACATCCATGCCAATTACTAGGGATGCCGCTTGTTCAAAGTTGACAGCGCCCGCATACAGAGCCGCCAAGGTCGCAGCAACGCCAGCACTAGAGGATTGGGTGATCACCGTAACCGCAATTCCCAACGCGACTAACTGGAGGCGTCCGGCGATTGTATCGGGTGGGAGCTGAGCAGGTGTAATGATCCCCTCTAGCCCCCGCATTGCGTCTTGCATCGTAGTGATGCCCACGAAGATTAGCCCAAAGCCTGCGATCGCATAGCCCAGACCGCTCCATCGATCTTTGGCAAACAGTTTCAAACTCGCGCCGATAAACACCAGGGGCAGCACTACCGTACCGAGTTTGAGCTTAAAGCCCAGAATGGCGACCAACCAGCCCGTTACCGTCGTTCCTAGGTTAGCTCCTAGGATAATGCCAATTGCTTCTGAAAATTTGATTAGCCCAGCATTGACAAACCCCACAGTTGCGACGGTTGTCGCACTCGACGATTGCAGAATGGCAGTCGTTGCAGCTCCGGTCAACACGCCAGAGAGCGGACTTCGGGTAAAGCGCATTAATGCCGATCGCATGGCTCGACCTGCAAGCGCTCGCAGGCCGTCGGTCATGACAATCATGCCGAGCAGAAATAGCCCCAGCCCCCCAACAATATAAATAATCGTGAGTGGTTTGTCGATAGTTTAGTTCTGCCAGTGTAAGACGTGCATAGTTATGTCATACCAGAAAACGACAGTTCGTTTTACGAGTATTATTCGTCCGCTCCCAAGGATGACGCGGTAGACGCGATCGCCTCGATGGCCTGATTCCGGATTAAGCGCTGAACCGCTGCCAGGGCTGGATTCAGTTCATAGTTGCGGAGGCGGGGATTGCGGAGGTAGGCTTGCTGCTCTTGTTCCATCATCACGACATCCTGTTCAACCAGCCCATCTAACAGCTTGTTGGCGGCTCCAAAGAGACTATTTTTGACAAAGCGACGGAAGGGAATCGGAAGCTTATGCAGTCTGTGAAAGGCGTTGAGGGAGGTGAAATGGAGTAAGAAAGCGACAGTGCGAGTTTCACTGACCGGACAAAAGAGACAGCAGATGCGGAAGTCGTTTCCCAGGGTTGCGGACCAGTTGGGATAGATATAGCTCACATCTAGGGGTTCGGGATGGAGTTGGCGTAGAGCCGGAATAAACAGTTGCGATACCGACCAAATTTTGTCGATGCGGTAATAGCTTTGGGCTTCGTAGTGGGCATCGACGCGATCGCCCGTTTCCACCATATCCAGCAGCTTTGCAGACGCCCATGCCTGATAGTTGTCGTGGAGATGGCCGTGGTACATGTCCATCAGGTTTTCGATCAGGTAAGAATAGTGATTCTCGCAGCGGATGACGGAGAGACTCACGATGTAGTTGAGATGATCCCATTCCGGTAAGGGGAGGGGGTATCTTTGCGGGGCGATCGCCGGATCTCCGGGGAAGACCCAAACAAATCCATCTTGCTCCACCACCGGATAGACTCGAATGCGGCAGGTGGGCAGTTTTTGATTCTCAGCGAGATAGGGGACTTCGGTACACTGACCGTTAGCGTCAAACTGCCAGCCATGATAGGCACACTCTAGGTTGTTCCCTTTTACAGCCCCTTCGCTCAGCTTTACTTGGCGATGGGGACAGCGATCGTCCAGCGCGTGAACCTGTCCGGCGGCATCCCGATACACCACAATATCTTCGCCCCACAGGGTGGCCTTCACGGGCTTGGTTTTAACCTCAGCGGCGATCGCCACCGCATACCAGTGGTTGGGGTTAATGCCCAGTTGGCGTACGTCGAGCGATCGCGCAGTGGCGGTTGAAGTCCCATCCATCGATTCCAACTATCCTTATCAATCCAGCAAACGTGTCAAAACTATAGCAGGACTTGGCGTTGTTGCATGAAAGAGGGGTTGCGGGCAGGAGAGGCATGGTAAATTTCAGTTACCACACATAAAACCTGCCATGAAACCTCAATACCGCATCCGCAACTGGTC
>JACYMB010000315.1 GCA_015272205.1 Synechococcales cyanobacterium T60_A2020_003
GTACCTCAACTCACGCGCCTCTCATCCCGACGCTGACCTTTCAGGTACATCGCGGGGCTTCCCGTCTAAAAGCTAAAGAAGGTTTTCCTAAAGTTTGATTCGAGAGCGATCGCCCTGTGATCACTACGATATATAAGACGATCTCGACTCAGTTCCCTAGACGATCAGTATCACACTATTTTTGATAAATCCGGAAAGTTTACTAAAAATACGGTCAAATATGAATAAATATTGCAAAAGCGCATAAAATGTTTAGAAAAAAATTGGGGGTCAAATATGGCAGCCCTAGATCATTTATGAAACCTGAATCTGCTGGACAAGGGGCTTAAGCCCCTTGCCTGTTCACAATTTGAATAGAATCGCTATATTGAGCGTTTCCTAAAATATTCGTCCTTGAATCTTAGACAATTCTTCTTCGCTCAGAACGCCGTTTTCCGAATAGTATCCCGACGCTTTCTTCGCCTCAATTTCCACGCTGGCATCGGCTGGAATGAGCTCTGGCGGAAGCGGAATACGCTGCACCACTTCAATACCAGACTGAGTAATGGCGTTGTACTTCATTTGGCTCATGGACACCAAGCGATCAATTTTAGTAATGCCCAACCAATGCAGCACATCGGGCATTAGTTCTTGGAACCGCATATCTTGAACGCCTGCCACACACTCGGTTCGCAGGAAATAGGCATCGGCGCGATCGCCCCCTTCCTGACGTTTACGAGCGTTGTAGACCAAAAATTTAGTGACTTCGCCTAGGGCGCGGCCTTCTTTGCGACAGTAAACAATGATGCCAACGCCGCCTTCCTGAGCGGTCTGGATACACACCTCGATGCCGTGGACGAGGTACGGCCGACAGGTACAAATATCAGAGCCAAACACATCCGAACCGTTGCACTCGTCATGGACCCGTAAGGCCAGTGGCGCATTGGGATCGGTAATTTTTGCGGGATCACCAATGATGTAGACGGTGGTCCCACCGATAGGAGGTAAGAAGACGTGCAGATCGGGACGAGTGACGAGTTCAGGAAACATGCCGCCCGTTTGCTGGAACAGGACGCGCCGCAAATCCCACTCATCGACCTGGAGCCGTTTGGCAATTCCGGGCAAGTGCCAGACCGGATCGATCGCGGCTTTGGTGACCACGAGATTACCGTCTTCTTTGAGGATGGTGCCGTCGGTGTGGAGCCGTCCCTGATCAATTTCGGCTTTCAGTTCGGGGATATTGATGTGGGCTTTGGTGATGGCGATCGTGGGTAGGATGTCGTACTCCGGTGAGTCGTAATGGGCAAACACGTCACCGACGATCGCCCCAAAGGGATCGAGGGACACGATTTTGTCCGGATCAGACCAACTGGGATGGGGGCCTAAGTCCACAACGGGTGCGGTGTTGGTTAAATCGGCTTTGTGGGCGGGGTCAAGCACACCTGTGGCAACGGCTAAGGCTCGGTACACTCCGTAGGAACCTGCAAAGGTGCCAATCACGTTGCGGTGGTTGTGGCTACGAGGCGAACCGATGATGGGGCCTCGCTCTTGCGGATCTGCAGCACCCCACTGGATCGGAATCACGGTATCCGTTGCGCCGTTGGTGTGGGAGGTGAGAATGATGTGTTTGGGTTTGCGGGGATTGCTGACCATAGTTGGCATGCACCAGGGTGTAGGAGTGGTACTGTATTTTAGACCGTTCGCTGAACTGTTGGGGATTTTAAGGCGATCGCTCTTAGCGCCATTCAACAGGTCAATCAAGGCATGAGTCTCAAGGATGCAGTGTTTCGTACCATGATTTAAGCCGCTGGATCTGTTCAGGTTGGCACAGATTGACTGATTTGGGTTGATTTTGAATGCGGAGCTTTCCCGGTATTTGGGAGGATATCGGTCGTTTGGGTATAGAGTTCTGGCTGCAAAAGGGCACCGTACAGCAGTCTACCTCTAGTCGGGATTTGCGATATCTGCTACTACATTGGTAGTTAGCTGCGATGGCTAACATATCCACCCTAAACTTTGTCCAGAGGCTCAAGGAAACTAAATGGCTGGAACCGTTGTTGTCATTGATCATCCGTTGGTTCAGCATAAGCTCACCCTCATGCGGCAGGCGGAAACCCACACCCAGGAGTTTCGGAAGCTGCTAAAAGAAATTGCGATGATGCTCACCTACGAAGTCACTCGCGATTTGCCGTTGAAATATGAGACTGTGCAAACGCCCTTAGCCGTGACTCAGGCTCCGATGCTGGCGGCAGATAAGAAAATGGTGATTATTTCGATCATGCGGGCAGGTCAGGGACTTCTCGATGGAATGCTGGAACTGATTCCGACGGCTAAAGTCGGTCACATCGGCCTATACCGCGAGCCGAAAACGCTGCAAGTGGTGGAATACTACTTCAAAATGCCCGCCGATATTGAACATCGCGATATGTTGGTGGTTGATCCGATGTTGGCGACGGGGAATTCGGCGATCGCCGCTGTGGATCGGCTCCGGGAAACGAACCCTCTTTCGATTAAGTTTGTGTGTTTGCTGGCTGCACCAGAGGGCATTGAACGATTTCATGCCGAGCATCCCGACGTACCCATCTACACGGCTGCTGTGGATGAGCGGTTGGATGAGCATGGCTATATTGTGCCGGGGCTAGGGGATGCGGGCGATCGCCTCTATGGAACTCGGTAGTCTTTACAGTTCAGCGTATTAACTAAGGCAATACATGATGATGTCTTCCGGTTCTGAATGGGATGCTGCTACGGCGATCGCCTATCTCCAATCTCCCCAGGCGATTCGCGATCGCTGTACAGTGCTATTTGATCTCGCCTGCGCGGATAAGCTGACCCATTTCCGGTGTGATTTGGAAAAACTGGACGCTACAGCGGCCTACGTCTTAGAGGTGATCCGCGATCAGTATCCGGATTTAGACGTACCGTTTCACAGTCGGTGGCGACACTTTGAGGGCGATGGGAGCGATCGCCTCCAAACCTTCTATGCCGGACTCGCTGGTGCATCACCCATTGAGCGGGCGCGTTCCCAAGTAGATTTAGCCGTGACCAGTGTGCTTCTGGATGCGGGGGCGGGCGCACAGTGGCAGTTTTGTGAACCGGGTACACAGCAGATGTGGCAACGCTCGGAGGGATTGGCGATCGCCAGTCTATACCTATTCCAAGCGGGCGCATTTTCCAGTCAGATGGCTTCCCCGTTTCAGGCGGATGCTTCAGGACTCCGTGCGTTTAGTCAGGAGGAGCTGTGTCAAGGCTTTCAGGTGTCAGATAGGAACCCTCTAGTTGGCGTTGGGGGACGGGTGCAGTTGCTTAACCAACTGGGACGGGCGATCGCTCAAAATCCTGGGCTATTTCCTGGAACCCTCCCCCGTCCAGGAAATCTGGTCGATTATCTAGTGACGCAAGCAACGGATGGCAAACTAGCCGCGACTACGGTGTTTCGGGCAGTGATGGAGGGTTTTGGCTCGATCTGGCCGGGACGGGTAGCGATCGCAGGTGTCAATCTTGGCGATGTGTGGCCGCATTCCAGCCTCCCAGATACGGGGATTGGTTCCCAACTGGTTCCCTTGCACAAGCTCTCGCAATGGCTCACCTACTCTCTTTTGGAACCGTTGCAGGATCTAGGACTGACGATCACGGATCTGGATCAGTTGACCGGACTGGCGGAGTATCGCAACGGGGGGCTGTGTGTCGATATGGGTCTACTCCAACCGAAGCATGATGGCGTGTTGGGCGATCGCCATTTGCCTAGTTCTGAGGTCATTGTGGAATGGCGGGCGTTAACGGTGGTCTTGCTCGATCGGATTGCGGCGGCTCTTCGCGCCCAACTCGGACAGGATGAAACTCAGCTTCCCCTAGTCAAAGTGCTAGAAGGGGGGACATGGACAGCCGGACGGAGGCTAGCTCAGGCGAAGCGCGGAGGCTTACCACCGATTCAGATTGATAGTGATGGAACTGTGTTTTAAGTCTTGGGCGTTCAACTGTCGGGTGCAGTTATTTGGGGATGAAGGGTGTAGGTCAGCAATTTTCCATCTCGCTCAACGGTCATCGTCATGGATTCCGGATAGCGATCGCCCACGGGGGAATGAATGAGTGAGCAACTTTGTTCGTCATCCAGATAGGTGTAGCTATCGTCGTTAATCGTTAAGATGCGATCGCCAATTTGGAGTCCTGCCTGGGCTGCCGGAGAGGGAGAGTACAAACCTGTGATGAGTAAATGATGATTGTGGGCGATCGCTTGGAATCTATAGATAGGTTCCTGGGG
>JACYMB010000316.1 GCA_015272205.1 Synechococcales cyanobacterium T60_A2020_003
TAGTTTGTAGGGTTCGTGGAGTTGCTCAATTTCTGCCCGAATTTGTTCGCGATCGACGACTTCTCGAATGATCGGCAAATTGGCGTTGATGATGTGCCGCATCTCGGTTTCGATCTGGGTGAGATCGTCAGGAGTGAAGGGGGTTTGACGATCAAAGTCATAGTAAAATCCGGTGTCTGTCCAGGGTCCAATCGTCACTTTGGTCTCTGGAAACAATGTCTACACTGCCATTGCCAGCACATGGGCACAGGTATGCCGAAGCCGCAGGAGCGTTTCAGCGCTGGTTTGATGGGGAGGGGACGGAAGAACAGAGCTGATCATAATTGATAAAAATGATAATCATTCTCATATTATAATCATTTAGCCGAACGCAAAAACTCGGCTCTCCAGTTTTTTGGACTTCAAATTCGTGAAATTTCATTGGCAATTCGTTGGCTGGTTTGGACTGATCTGGCTGCAAGCTGCTGTAGTCATCGCTCAACCATTCCCTTCATCGCTTGCTGGTGAGACGATGACCTTTGTGACGGGGCAAGAGGATGCACTTCGGCTCGGTGACCCAGCCCCCGAATATAGCGCCGTAATCCTTCCGCTCCAGCATCCACCCGCGTTACCTCTTTGAAATCATTCGGGAAGGTCTCACTCACCTTAATCCAGGCTTCCTGCAAAATAGCTTCAACTTCGCAACTGGGAGCATTGTCTGTCAGTGTCTCCAAGGCTTCTAGAATCTCGATTGTTTTCAAAATTTCGGGAGTGATATCAGATCCAGACATCCGCTTTCACCCATGTCCTAAAACACGTAACCGGGGCAGTGCCATTGCCATTGAAAAAATTACCAACTGGGTTGCCACAATACTAGGACCGGACGGCAAATTGAACGCCGCAGAAACTACCATGCCAATGACCGCACTTAACGCCCCTAACCCTGCGGATAACACCACGTAATTCGTAAATGTGCGGCTCAGCAAGCGGGCAGCACAGGCAGGAATCACCACAAATGCACTGACGAGCAGCACCCCGATCGCCTTAATCGAGATTCCCACCACCAACGACAACAGGACAATAAATGCAGTTCGGTGAAGGGATACGGAAACTCCACGGGCGATCGCCAATGGTTCATGCAAGGTCAGCAACATCTGAGTTCGCAACGTTAGTCCAATAAAGACGATACACACCAGCAACAATACTGCACTAAAGATTAAATCCAGTTCTCGCACTGCCAGAATGTCGCCAAACAAAAGATTATTCAACCCGCCTTTGTACTGTCCCACAAAGCTGAGGGTGATGATGGCGATCGCCAGCGATGAAGAATAAATGATATTGAGCAGTGCGTCTGTCCATAGGCGAGTCCGTTCCAGCAGATACGTGACTCCCAGGGCAAAACAGACCGCAAAAGGCAACAAGACAACCGATGGGTTAATTCCGATCAGTAAGCCAATACTGATGCCCAACAAAGCTGAATGCCCTAAAGCATCACTGAAGAAAGACAATTGGCGCAGGATTGTGAAACTCCCCAACATTCCACCCATTAACCCGGTGAGAACGCCACCCAACAGTGCCCGTTGCATAAAGGGCAGTTGAAACAGTTCAATGATACGGCTGAGTTCGGTAGGCATAAGGGAATAGGGTTAATGGTGATGGCGATAGCGGACAAATTCAGACCCGTAAGCAGCCGAGAGATTATCAGGGGAGAGGGCTACCTCTGGAGTTCCCTGGCAAAGTAAGGTGCGGTTGAGGCAGAGGACGCGATCGCAGTGGCGGCGCACCATATCTAAATCGTGGGAAATTTGTAGAATTGCCCAACCCTGCTGCTGTTTGAGTTGGTACAGCAGTTGGTAAAATTCTGATTCGCCCCGCGCATCTAATCCTGCCAAGGCTTCATCTAGAATCAACAGACGACGGGGACGCACCAGACAGTAGGCTAGAAGAACTCGCTTGATTTCGCCTCCCGACAGCCCACTGATTAATTGATGCCTGAGATGGACAGCATCGACCCGTGCTAACACCTCTCGAACAGCAAGGCGGCGCTTGCGGTGGTCTTTCCAGGGCACCTGAAACCCCAATTGATCCCACCCCAAGCCCACCAGTTCTTCGACGGTGATGGGAATACGGCGATCGAACAAAAAGTTTTGCGGCAAATAAGCAATTTGCTGACGGATAGCAGGCGCGAGAAACCCTCGACGAGACAGAGGTTGCCCCAGGATAAAAACATCTCCTGTTTGCCGGGGCAGAATACCCAAAATCGCCTGCACCAAAGTACTTTTACCCGCTCCATTTGGACCAACGATCGCCGTATCGGTGCCTGCCTCTAGCTCAAACGAAACATCCTGCACCGCAGCGTAGGTTTCTCGATAAACGGTGAGTTGCTCAACTACGAGTACAACCTCTTTCAAATCGAAAAGCCCTCCTAAAACCTGACTCCAACTCGCTGCGGCGCCACTGCAACAGGCTGAGGCCTCCAGAGCGGCAAGAACGATTGAGTAGAGCCACCAAATGCGGTCACTAAGCTTTCCACATTCTGCCGCATCGTCGTCAAGTAATACTCAGGCTCTAGTGCTTCAGATCCTCCTGTTTCCAATGGATCAAATGTGCTGACTTTGATATCTAAATCATTTGCCAGGGCAGAGAAGGAACCCTCTCCTGCCTGAGGTTCCGTCAAAATCGCTTTGAGATCGGATGCCTGTACTTCATCAGTGACCCGCTTGACATCGTCTGGGGAAGGATTTTCTTCTGGAATATCCACTAAGAAGTCTGCTTCAAGTCCATAGCTATCTGCAAAATATGGTGCAAAGTCATGGAACGCCACGAAGGTTTTACCAGCATAGGGTTGAAGCGTTGAGGTAATTTCCGCATCCAGTTCTTGTAGTTGTGCGATGTAAGCGGCTGCATTAGCAGTGTACTCAGCCTCGCCCTCTGGATCAGCCGCAATGAGTCCATCCCGAATATTTTCAACTTGCTGAATGGCACGTTTGGGATCGAGCCAGACGTGTGGATTATATTCACCATGATGGTGATGCCCTGCCTCAGCCTGTTCTTCCCCTTCCGCATGGTCGTGAGCATGGTCATGGTCTTCTCCCTCCGCATGACTATGCCCTTCTACCTCTTCATTGGCGATCGTGGCAATTCCTTCACTGGAATCAATGATCTGCAAATCTGGATTGCTAGCATTTGCAACTAAATCCTCTAAAAATTCCTCCATTTCCAGCCCATTTTGCACCAGCACATCGGCTTCAGCCAGTCGTTGAACATCCTCCGGTCTGGCTTGAAAATCATGGGGACCAACATTCGTCGGAAGCAGTTGGGTGACTTCTACGCGATCGCCCGCCACTGCTTTCGTAAATTGCGTAATGGGCAGGAAGGTCGTCACCACCTTCAACTCATCTGCTGTCGCCACCGGAGATGCATCAGATTGAGGCGACTCAGAACTGGTGGTCGACGTATTGGTTGCACAACTTCCCAGGCTGAGTGCAATTGCAGACACTACAGTAACAGACAACCGACAAACGAGGTTGCTGGATGGTTGTAATCTTATCTTTCGGTGAATCATGTGAAATATCCTCATCGCTAATTGCAAAAGTGAATGGGCAAATGTAATGAAGGGTGAATGAGTAAATGAATAAAAGAGAGAAGAGTGACCCACTCCCTATTCCCCACTCCCTACTCCCCCTTCTGCAACATCAACGCCACATCTCTAGCAAAGTACGTCAAAATCAAATCCGCCCCAGCACGCTTCATACTCGTCAGCGTTTCCAGAACTACCTTTTTCTCATCAATCCAACCTTGTTCCGCAGCGGCTTTGATCATGGCGTATTCACCACTGACGTTGTATGCTGCGACGGGTAAATTGGTGTGCTGCTTGATTTGGCAAATAATATCCAGATACGCCAGCGCAGGCTTCACCATCACAATGTCAGCCCCCTCAACAATATCGAGAGCCACTTCCTTAATGGCTTCCCTTGCATTGGCAGCATCCATTTGATAGGTCTTCTTATCACCAAACTTGGGTGCAGAATCCAATGCATCCCGGAATGGACCATAGTAGGCGGACGCATATTTGGCAGAGTAGGCAAGGATGCCCACATTGATCCAACCTTCTGCATCCAGTGCCTTGCGAATCGCGCCGACGCGACCGTCCATCATGTCTGAAGGCGCCACAAAATCGGCTCCGGCTTCTGCCTGAACGATCGCCTGCTTCACCAGCACCGCAACCGTTTCATCGTTGAGGATTTTGCCATCCTGCACAATGCCATCATGCCCCTCACTACTGTAGGGATCGAGAGCCACATCGGTGATGATTAGAATATCTGGCACTGCCTGTTTAATGGCTCGGACGGCACGGGGGATTAAGCCTTCGGGGTTATAGCTTTCGGTTCCGGCGTTGTCTTTTTGAGCGTGGGGGATGAGAGGAAAAAGCGCGATCGCCCCAATCCCTAATTCATAAGCTTCCCTGACTTCATTCAGCAGCAAATCCAATGTGTAGCGGTAGCAACCCGGCATTGAGGGGATTGCTTCTCGTTGTCCCTCGCCTTCCATGACGAACAGCGGGTAGATCAAATCGTCTACCCGCAGAGTATTTTCCCGCACCATCCGACGCAGGGTTTCCGTTCGCCGTAACCGTCGGGGACGATGGGCGATCGCTAGCACAGTAGATTTGGCTTGGCTTCCAGAATCAGTGAGATCAATTTCTGTCTGCGGAGTTTGGAGTGCAAGCGTTGAGGTTTCAATCAGTCTCATAGTATAATGAGAACGATTATCATTCACTTATTCTACAGCACTCGCCGTGAAAAGTGACTCACCCTCTCAAGAAAGTGCAACCCATTCACCTCGTCTGACTCACAATCAGCAAGCAGTGCTTGATTTGCTGCACCAGCAAGCAGATGCCCTCTCCGCTCAGGAGTTATACAGTCTGCTGCGAGAACGGCAGACGATCGGGCTAGCAACCGTGTATCGGGCATTAGAAACGCTGAAATTGCATGGATTGATCAAAAGTCGGATGGGGGCAAACGGCGATATGACTTTGATGCCTTCCGTATGACCCGCAGCAACGGTGAAGTGATTACTATCCGCAATGGTTCGGGTCGTCCTCCCTGGGCTGGAGAGCACGATCGCCGCTAATTAGGAACAGAGGAAGATGCAAGAATCTACCCATCCCATTTCAATCCTGAAGTCTAACCGCTGGTCAGTTGTTTGGAATACCATTGCCCAAAGCCGTCTCTGGATCGTGCTGCTAACAGCAATTGGCAGTTTGAGCAGCGTCATCTATGCCCATGCTCCGTTGGTTGCGTTTGGGGCAGTCGCCGGAACCACTCTACGTCCCAGACGCGCCCTCGGTGCAGCGATCGCAATTTGGTTGGCAAACCAGCTTTATGGATTCGGGTTGCGCCACTATCCCCAAACGGCAGAATCACTCGCCTGGGGATTGGTGATGGGTTTGGGAACGGTATTGGTCACTGCGATCGCTGCCTTGCGCCCTAGCTTCAGCCAAACGACTCATAGAGGACATGGGATCTGGGTGGCGATCGCGCTTCTGAGTGGATTCCTGGTTTTTGAAGGATTGGTTTTATCGCTGGGGTTCCTGCTCACCGGGAGCCATGTTCTCACCTGGGCAATTCTGGCTCGCCTCTTGGTGAAAGATGTACTCTGGGGATTAGGGCTAACCGTGATTCATCTCGGCACTGCCCAATTTCTCATTGCTAGAGATCAAGCTGAACCGTTGTGTTGAAACACCAGCGAATTTTGCAACACACTCTGCACTGAACGATCGCGGCTCAAGTCCACAGCGTGTCTTAAACCCTATGAATGAATTTTCTCGCTGGGTGGCTCAAAAGTGACCCAGCATCTCAATCCACCTGTGATAGAGAATGTGGCAGAGAAGAAGACAACTGAATTCAGTTCATCAAGCATTGACTTTGATAAAGCTGATAGGCTGTGGCGCTTCAATTGTGTTAACCTTCAGTAGAAGATCGGTTCTGATGGGGAGCAGCCATTAGACGCAAGGGGGAAAGTGCAGTGCAAATCTGCCGCTGTCCCGCAACTGTGAGGAGAGGCGCAACTCTCTGAGTCAGGATGCCCGCCGATTGGTAAACCCGTTACATAAACATCTGCGAGGTACGGATGATGAAAACTTCAAATTTTTGCGATTGGCATTTTGTCGGAATTTTAAGGTTGTAGCGTTCTGAGTTGACTATCTGAGTTAAACGAACGGCTGACATGCAGCAGTGCGACCTGAGTGAAGGTAGCTGCTAGTCTTTCTATCGATTTAAGTCAGTTATTCCCAGTTCGTCTGAGTATGGGCTGCTTCCCGATCGGGAAACGGCTAGTTTTTACTGTCTATTTACAGAATTTAGGACGCTACAACGATGACCATTCAAACTGCAACGTTGGGGTATCCCCGCATTGGTAAACACCGTGAGGTTAAAAAGGCGTTAGAAGCCTTTTGGAGCAATAAATCTGATGCAGAAACTTTGCTGCAAACAGTGCAAGAGGTTGAATTTTCTAACTGGAAGACGCAACTCGAAGCCGGGATCGATCGCATTGGCATCGGTGACACCACTCTTTATGACCATGTGTTGGATTGGACCGTTCGGCTTGGCTTAATCCCCGATCGCTTTCATCCTCTGGCTGGACTCGACCAATACTTTGCGATGGCGCGGGGTAAAGATGGCATTCCGGCGCTAGAAATGACCAAGTGGTTTGATACCAACTATCACTATCTGGTACCTGAGATTGCGGCTGATGCAAAGCCAGAGGCAAACTTTGCAGATTTTTTGGCAACGGTGCAGCGAGCAAAAGCCCTTCTCGGTGAACGAGCCGTTCCAATTCTCCTCAGTCCTGTCACGCTTCTGAAGCTGAGCCGTCTGGAGGGTGATTTTGTAGACCATCTGAGCAAATTGCTGCCGCTTTACTGTGAATTGCTGACTCAACTGAAATCGCTGGGCATCACCGAGGTGCAGGTGCATGAACCGATTCTCGTTACAAGCAGTGCAGCGGATCTGAAAGAGGCAATTGCTACCACTTACACTCAGCTTGCTCAAATGGGTGTACCCATTCACCTCATCACCTATTTTGATGATCTGGGAGTGACTTATCCCTGGGTGATGGAATTGCCTGTCGCTGGCATCAGTTTAGACTTCACCCGTGGACGCAGTCTCGACTTATTGCAACAATACGGATTCCCAGCAGATAAACAGTTGGGAGTGGGGATTGTAGATGCGCGAAATATCTGGAAAATTCGTCCTGAATCAGGGCTATCAACACTAGAAACTATTCACAGCATCACGCCAAATATTCGATTGCATCCTTCATCATCCCTGCAATTTGTTCCCTATGATGCGATGCGCGAAACGAAATTGCCGGAACCCCTGCGAAATGTGTTGAGTTTCGCGGAACAAAAGCTGGGAGAGATTGTGATTCTGGCACAGACATTGGCTGGAGAAGATCCGGGAGATCGATTAGCAGTCGTGCAAGCCCAGTGGAAAACCTTTGAGCAGTTCAGCCCTGTAAATTCAGCAGTACAAGATCGGCTCCGCAACCTGACTGTCAATCATTTGGAGCGTGCTATGCCCTATGGGCAACGCAAAAAGCTCCAGCCAACGCTGCCGCCCTTTCCGACAACAACCATTGGCTCTTTTCCACAAACCTTAGAGGTACGGCAACTACGAGTCAAGCTAAAACGAGGTGAAATCACTCAAGCCGAATACGAAGCGGCGATCGATGCAGAGATTGCCAAGTGCATTCATATTCAAGAGGAAGCTGGGCTAGATGTGTTGGTGCATGGCGAGTTTGAACGCACTGACATGGTGGAATTCTTTGGACAACAGCTCTCTGGATTTGCCTTTACCGACCACGGTTGGGTGCAAAGCTATGGCAGTCGCTGTGTGCGTCCACCAATTATTTACGGAGATGTTGTCCGAACCCAACCTATGACTATTCGAGAGTTCAAGGTGGCGCAATCCCTCACCGATAAAATTGTGAAGGGGATGCTGACTGGACCCGTGACAATGATTAACTGGTCGTTTACCCGCACGGATATTCCTCGCAGTGAACAGGCAATGCAGATTGCCTTCGCCCTGCGAGATGAAGTCGCAGATTTAGAAGCGGCTGGGGCGAAGATGGTGCAAATTGATGAACCCGCTCTGAGGGAAGGATTACCCCTGAAGCCAGAACGCTGGAATGATTACCTATCTTGGGCGGTCGATGCGTTCCGTTTAGCGGCAGGAATTGCCAAGCCCGAAACTCAAATTCACACCCACATGTGCTACTCCGAGTTTGGCGACATTATTCAGCACATTGAGCGGTTGGATGCGGATGTGTTGTCGATCGAGAATAGCCGCAGCAACAATGAGACCCTATTTGAAATTACGGATGCAGGCTACCAACATCAAGTCGGCAATGGCGTTTATGATGTCCATAGTCCAGCGGTTCCTAGTACTGAACAGATGGTTCAGCAACTAAAAACCGGGATTGCCAATCTACCGATCGAACAAATTTGGGTCAACCCTGATTGCGGATTAAAAACACGGCGCTGGGAGGAAGTGATTCCATCGCTGAAAAACATGGTAGAAGCCGCAAAAATCATTCGGGAGGAAGTCAATGCGTCCAACGAATGATCTCTGGCGAGGCAACTTTGACTACTGGCAGAACCGCTTTATTCAGCACAATCTTTTGACCATCGGATACACGGCATGGCTCGGTTACGTAAACCAGGGACGGGGCATGGTTGTCTGCGATGTCGTGGATGCTATCCCTCCTACTATCGACTGGCGCATTGATACTGTGACGTTCCATCAGGCATTCATTCCTCAGTTCCAATCTTGCACCTATATGCAAGCACTGGAACTAGAGAAAACAGCGGTGCAGGCTTTGTTGGAGTCGATCGCCACCTATGACCCAGCTCAGGCGATCGTGGTGCTGGTCACTGGTGACGGTGCCGTAGATATCAACCTGCTGCAAAACCTGGCGATTTCCCCAGCTAACTGTTATGAGCAAGTGCGACGACGCTGGGCAGAATTTCAGCCTGATTTAAACACCCAGAGGAGGTGTCCATGAGTGAAGTCCCTGAATCGATGGATTGGCAGCAAGAGTTTATTGCCACGAATTTGTTGGCGATCGGCTACAACGCCTGGGCAGGTTATCTCGGCGGGGAACGCGGTGCCATTATTTGCAGCACTAATTCTCCGACGGTTGGCATTGCGGGAGAATCTTTCCGCACTTACTTTATTCAGCGATCGCGTCTGGCTGCTTTTCTGAACGCCTGGTTAGCCGCTCCCGACACGGTGATTCTGCACCACCACTTTATGAATGCTCACATTCTGGAAGCGGTGGATTCTTACAATCCAACAACTGAATTGGTCTTTCTGATGGAGTCGTTTAACCAGGTGACGTTCTTTTACCTGAAAAATCTACCGATCACGCCACCCCAATGTTACGAGCAAGTGTGTAAAACCTGGGAGGAGTTTCAGCCAGCGATTTGTGCATTACCAAAGAATGTTGTGTCGTGACTCGGATGATCAATAGCACTACGGCTACTGAATCTCTAAACCGATCGCCCAATTCAAGATCCATTATGCTCAAGTATTACCTGCATCGCTCTGGAAAAATTCCTACATCCGTTCATCCATTTGTGAAACATCAAGTCATCTCTCAATCTAATTCACTTCCTCAATTCGATTCAATGCAAATGATCAATCGCATCAACAACTTTATTCTCTCTAAAGTTCGAGCTGCTCTTCGGCAGAAACGCTAATGCAGCTACATTCGTTCAAGTACTTAGCATGATGAACATTTTCTTAGGGGCGATCGCCCCTCTTCCAGCAATACCTCCCAAACTCTGCTAGGATGAAGGCTGTTGGCACAATCCGGTCTGCGCCGACCTACGAGGGTTTAGCTGTATTCGCTACTCACCCCAGTATTCTGGCTGTATTAGCCAAGCTGTTCTCTGCTCTTAGACTGGTTCCACACGCATTTAGTTGGGATAAGGGCACCCCTAGGAGCAATTCATCCATGTCATTTCAAACTCTCGGTCTTTCAACCGAACTGCTTCGTGCCGTTTCCGAACAGGGCTACACCTCACCCACGCCCATTCAAACTCAGGCTATTCCTGCGGTGTTGGACGGAAAGGACGTATTCGCGAGTGCCCAAACGGGAACTGGAAAGACGGCAAGCTTTACCCTGCCCCTTCTTCAACGTCTGAGCACTACTCCGATTCCCCATCCGCGATCGCCCCGTGCGCTGATCCTCGCCCCGACGCGCGAGCTGGTTGCCCAAGTCCATGACAGCGTGCAAACCTACGGAAAATATTTGCCGTTACGATCGACGGCCGTGTATGGTGGCGTTGCCATTGGCCCCCAAATCAAAGCCCTGCATCGCGGTGCTGATATTATTGTTGCCACTCCGGGTCGGCTCCTGGATCACCTAGAGCAGAAAACCGTTAGCCTTTCTAATATTGAGATTCTGGTGCTGGATGAGTGCGATCGCATGTTGGATATGGGCTTCATCCACGACATCCGCAAAATTCTGGCTAAAGTGCCCCCCTCGCGGCAAACGCTGATGTTCTCCGCCACATTCTCCGCCCCGATCCAGAAACTTGCCCATACCCTCCTCCATGATCCGGTTCAGATTGAAGTCGCATCCCGCAATACAACGGCTGAGCGGGTCGAACAAGTGATTTACCCCGTGGATCGCAACCGCAAGCGGGAGCTACTGTCCTACATGATTGGGTTCCACAACTGGAAGCAGGTGTTGGTCTTTACCCGCACCAAGCACGGAGCCAATAAACTAGCTGAACAGCTAAGCCGAGATGGGCTGAGATCGACCGCGATCCACGGGAATAAGAGCCAAGCGGCACGAATGCGAGCGCTCAAAGATTTTAAGCAGGGTAAGGTTCGTGTATTAGTCGCAACGGATGTCGCGTCTAGGGGATTAGACATTGATCAGCTTCCCCATGTGGTCAATTTTGAGTTACCCGATGTGCCCGAAGACTATGTGCATCGGATTGGACGAACGGGACGGGCTGGGAATGAGGGCAGTGCGGCATCATTGGTGTGTGCGGATGAGTATCCGTTGCTGAAAAGTATTGAAAAGTTACTGAAGCAATCGATTAATCAAGAAATCATTCCAGGCTATGAGCCGACGGCGGCCTTTCCCTCGGCTGAATCCTCAAGTCGTTCATCTCCGAAGCCGGGGCAGAAGCGTAATCGCAACCGCAACCATAATCGCGATCGGTCTAGGGGATCGTCGGGGCAAAAAATGGTATCGGCGGGCGATCGCTCGTCCTGATCGGGAACAGGCTTAAGCCGCAACGACAAAAAACGTTAGAGCGGTGCCACCGTAGACTTTTTGACGACAAATCGTGAGGCGATCGCCCTTTTCTCCACCGATCTCGTCTGGAAACTGTCGTTGGGGAGCATGTTCGACTGCAAGTTCACCAGAGGGAGCGAGCAGACGGAGACGGGCGATCGCCTGAATCGTTGGTTCGTAGACCTCGCTGGCATAGGGGGGATCAAAATAGATCCGGTCAAATTGCTGTCCTGCGAGCAACGGTAAGCGTTTCAGCACGTTTCCCTGGATGACTTGAATGGTTTGATCGGGGTTGGCAACAGTTTGCCAGTTTTCCCGAATAACTCCACAGGCGCGTCCGTTTTGCTCGATACCAATTACGGTAGCCGCTTCCCGGCAGAGCGCTTCTGCCCCCATCGTGCCGTTTCCTGCACATAGATCGAGCCACCGACAGCCTTCAATCTCGCCTTGCCAGATGTTGAACACTGCTTCCCGAACCTTCGCCAGGGTTGGCCGGGTCGCTTGTCCAGATACAGTCTTCAAGGAACGGTTGCCGTAAATCCGCAAGGGCATAGAGAAAAGTGAATAGCGTCTATTGCGTACTTATAGCGCGTTGCGAGGGTCATCAACAAATAGAGTGCAGATCACCCTTGATCCACACTCCGCTCTTTTGATCCTGAATGGTGGAAACCCAGATCCGTTCAACCCTTCTGAGGAATTAGTTTTGGTGCAATCCAACGATAGGCCGCGACACTCACCGATCGCACCCAAGAACCAAAGGCGCGATCGCCCAACGCCCAGCCGTTAATCGCCAAACACACCGTAGCCAAAAACAGCAGAATGAACGTGGGAGCCATCACCACACCCACCAGCCACCACGTCATCACATGCAGCACCATGAGCAGCGCATAAATGTGAGCGGCGATCGCCATTGTGCGGAGTTCAAGCTGAGAACGCAGAAACCCACCCATTAATAGCGTTTGCAAGGTAGCAAACAAATTCGCAGGCACCAAAAACGCGCAAATGGCAATACAGTGGTCTCGCGAAAATTGAAACAGCGGTTCAAACTCAATCAAGAATACGCCTCCCTACTTATCGCCATAGTAAAAGGCGATTTCCTTATCCTTGAGCGGTGGAAACTCTGCATCTAGAAGCTTTTGGTTCAGATCTTCTTGGGATAAATGCTTGGCTCCAATGCGAACAATCCGCGATCGCATCGTGGTCGTCACACCGCTACGCTTGCGCTTCCCTTCTAGAGCCATCACTTCTTTGTAGAGCGACAGTTTTGCAGGCGGAATTGGAGTGCCATCTAGGTCTAGCCCCTGGGCGATCGCTGCATCAACGGCATCGGCTCCGGCTGCTGAAGATGTCGGATTGGTTTCCATTGACATAAAACTACGAGTTCAGACACAAGCATTTACACGGGAATTCTACCAGGAAAACCTGGCGCGATCGCCCATCCGCAACAACCCGCAACAACCCCGGTAGGGTAATCCGCATCCAGACAGGTAGGGGAATCCCGAATCGAGGGTTAGGTGACGGAATGGAGGCGATCGCCCACAATTTAGAGTAATGAACTGGAATTGTAGGGTTCCAGCACAGATTTCGTTACGATGTAACCGCACGCCTGTAATCGACGTTATCGAATACCCAACCGGACAGTAGACCCATGACCACAATCCTCGAACAGGGAAATATTTCGATCCATACCGAGAATATCTTTCCCATTATTAAGAAATGGCTCTATTCCGACCACGAAATCTTTCTACGAGAACTCATCTCTAATGCCGTAGATGCGATCAAGAAACTCAACATGGTATCTCGTCAGGGTGAGTACTCTGGCGATATTAGCGAACCGGAAATCGTTATCAGTCTTGATAAGGAAAATAAGACTCTCTCTGTCAGTGACAATGGCATTGGCATGACGGCAGAGGAGGTTAAGAAATACATTAACCAAGTCGCCTTTTCCAGTGCGGAAGAGTTTGTCCAAAAGTACAAAGACAGTTCCGATCAGCAAATTATTGGTCACTTCGGTTTGGGATTCTATTCCTCCTTTATGGTGGCCTCCCACGTTGAGATCGATACTCTGTCCTACCAAGATGGAGCACAACCCGTTCACTGGTCCTGTGATGGCACCACCCAGTTTGAGCTAAGCGAATCAACCCGGACGGAACGCGGCACGACCGTCACGCTCAAGCTGATGGACGAGGAACTTGATTATCTGGAACCAAGCCGCATCAAGCAACTCGTCACGACCTATTGCGATTTTATGCCCGTTCCCATCAAGCTCGATGGCGAACAGATTAACAAGCAAAAAGCTCCCTGGAAAGAGTCCCCCAGCAACCTCACCGATGAGGACTATCTGGAGTTCTACCGCTATCTCTATCCCTTCCAGGATGATCCCCTCCTGTGGGTACACCTCAACACCGACTATCCCTTTGTCGTTAACGGTATTCTCTACTTTCCAAAGCTGAAGCCGGATCTGGATGTTACCAAGAGCCAAACCAAGCTCTACTGCAACCAAGTCTTCGTTAGCGATAATTGCGAAGAGGTAATGCCTCGCTTCCTATTGCCCATGCGCGGCGTCATCGATAGCGTGGATATTCCTCTCAACGTGTCCCGTAGCTTTCTCCAAAACGATCGCACCGTTCGACAAATTGCCAACTACATTGCCAAGAAAGTGGGCGATCGCCTCAAGGAGCTCTACCGCGACAACCGCAAAGAGTATATTCGCATCTGGCAAGATCTGGGCACCTTCGTTAAGTTCGGTTCCCTCAACGATGACAAGTTTAAGAAACAAGTTGAGGAATTCCTGATCTATCGCACAACTGCCGATTTAGGCACAAAATCTGAGGCAAAGGCAGTTCAGGTCGAAGTCCAAACTGAAGAAGGAGACATATGGCAGAGTGCTGAGCCGGAAGCTTCAACCGATGCGGATGGGTTCTACTACACCACGCTTAAAGAGTATCTAGAGCGGAACAAAGAGCGTCATGAAAATCGCGTGTTCTATTGCACCGATCCCGTTGCTCAAGCCACCTACGTCGAACTGCACAAGAACCAAGGTTTAGAAGTTCTCTTCCTCGATTCCTTCATTGATCCGCACTTTATCAGTTTCTTAGAGCGAGAGTATACCGATGTTAGCTTCTCGCGGGTAGACTCTGATCTCGATGAGTCGTTGCTGGACAAAGAGAAAGACGCTGAGATTGTTGATCCGGCGACCAACAAGACCCGCAGCGAACAGATTAAGGAGCTCTTTGAGAAAGCACTGAATAAGCCCGGAGTCACGATTCGCACAGAGTCGTTGAAGTCGGATGATCCGAATACTCCTCCAGCAATGGTGCTGCTACCGGAAGCAATGCGCCGTTTGCGAGACATGACCGCGATGTTCGATCAGTCTCAAGCGGCGATGTTCCCGGATAACCATATTCTGTTGGTCAATACGTCCCATCCCCTCATTCAAAACCTGCTGAATCTAAGTCAGGGGTCAATCATCACGGGTGAGGGAGAATCGCCCTCGGCACAGTTGGCAACCATGCTGTGCAATCACGTCTATGATCTAGCGCTGATGGCGCAGAAAGGATTCGACGCAGAGGGGATGAAATCCTTTGTTGCTCGGTCTAATGATGTGCTAACAACCTTGACCCAGCGTTAATTTTTTCAAATTACGCGGATCTTGAAATCAGCAAATAGAAGGGCAATGTCATCGTTGCCCTTCTTTTTTATGGGTATCAAATCCACCTGGATACTGATTGATTGCGATAGTCCCTCTTACGGATGCAAATAGTACTCTTTTGGGAAAGGCGCAGTATTCTGATCTAGAACCGCAATCAGGCGATCGCTCATTCTTTGGGCCTCTTGGATCGAATTGCCAATACAGGTTACGCCAAGTTTGCCAAACTCGGGCAGAGTACTCATCAAATGGCAAAAGATACCTGTATTGGTCTCGTGATCGAACTGAAGCTGATGATCAGATATGATCTGTAACAAATCGCCAGGGTATGGCCCTCGGTAGGCGTCATTTTGGAGATCGTCCGTAGACATATAATAGACTTTATCGGAAATAGGAAAGCAATTGTTGTGAGGCAGCATTCTCCCGAGTTCGTTTGGAATTAAGCCACTCGGCTTAAAGCGTTG
>JACYMB010000317.1 GCA_015272205.1 Synechococcales cyanobacterium T60_A2020_003
AAACCGGGATCGATCAGAATAAAGCCCATTCCCTGGTGAACCTAACCCGAAAGAAGCAGCTTGTGTTTTGGATCGGCAACTTTTGTCTAGGGTTAGGCATTGCAGGCATTGTGGCGATCGCCCTTTGGCAGCAGGATTTCACGGTTCTGGGCTTAGTACTGGTCTGCTGTGGGCTGGGGTATCTGTACCAAGGCCCGCCGTTCCGCCTGGGCTACCACGGGTTGGGTGAAATTCTTTGCTTCTTCGCCTTTGGCCCCCTGGCCGTGTCCGCTGCCTACTACAGTCAAACTCAAGCATGGTCGGGAGTGGCACTCGTCGCGTCCATTATTTTGGGCATTACCACCAGCCTGATTTTGTTCTGTTCCCACTTTCACCAAGTGGAAGATGACTTGGCGGCGGGGAAGCGATCGCCCATTGTCCGGCTCGGCACCCATCGAGGTGCGAAACTGCTGCCCTGGTGCTGCGGCATTGTGTTTGTGCTGATTCTGGGCGGTGTGCTGGGCGAGTGGTTCCCCCGATGGGCGCTCCTCGCCTTCGCGAGTCTGCCCTACGCGATTCAACTTTGTCGCCATGTGGGGGATAATCACAACCAGCCAGACCGGGTGAGTAATTGCAAATTCATTGCGGTGAACCTGCACTTTTGGAGTGGGCTATTGCTGGGGCTGGGATTTATCCTGTAGGGGCGATCGCCTTTCCGTAACAGATCTGCTGTTTTTCACTAAATTTGCCTATGCGCGTTCTGTTCCTGCACAATAACTTCCCCGCGCAGTATCTCAATCTCGCATCTACCCTGGCGCGAGATCCTCGTCATCAAGTGCTGTTCGTGACGCAGAATACGGACACGGAGTTTGGCGGCATTCAAAAAGTGATTTTCAAGCCCTCGCGGGATGCCCACGCAAGTACCCACTTCTATGTACGCTCCTACGAACGGGCGGTGCTGCACGGGCAGGCGGTGTTTCGGGTGGCGCTCAAAATCAAAGAGGCGGGATTCGTGCCCGACGTGATTTGTGGGCACTCCGGTTGGGGACTCCCAATGTTCATGAAAGATGCCTTTCCCGACGTACCGCTTCTCTGCTATTTCGAGTGGTTTACGAACGCCCACGGCTCGGATCTAGACTTTGATCCCGCCGATCCGATCACCCTGGACGATGTGTTGCGCTATCGAGCCAGCAATGCGTCGATGTTGGTGGATCTGTGCAGTTGCGATCGCGGCCTGTCGCCAACCCAGTGGCAGCTTCGCCAGTTTCCGGCGGAGTTTCAGTCAAAAATCTCCGTGCTTCATGACGGGGTAGACACCAACTATTTCCTGCCAAATCCGGGCTATCGACTGGAATTACCGGACTTAGATCTCTCCCACGTTGATGAGCTGATTACCTACGTGTCTCGCGGGATGGATCTGTATCGCGGCTTTCCCCAGTTTATTGAGGCGATCGCCCAAGTTTTGGATCAACGGCCTAAGGCCCATGTGGCGATCGTGGCGGCGGAACGGGTGGCCTATGGCCCTGCCCGACCTGACGGCAAGAGCTATAAGGAATGGATGCTCGAAAAGGTGTCGCTGGATCTGTCGCGGGTTCATTTCATCGGCAATTTGCCCTACGGTCTCTATCGCAAAGTTCTGCAAGCATCCTCCGTGCACGTCTATCTAACTCGCCCCTTTGTACTGTCCTGGTCGTTCATGGAGGCCATGGCGAGTGGCTGCCTCATTGTGGCCTCGGATACGGCTCCCGTTCGGGAAATGATCCAAGACGGACACAATGGGTTATTAGTCGATTTCTTTGACACCCCAGCGATCGCCCAGCGCATTGTGGAAGCCTTAGAGAATCAACACGATTTGCAACCTCTGCGCGATCGCGCCCGCGCCACAATCGTGGAAAACTATGCCCTAGCCGATCTGCTGCCGCGCCACATTGCCCTGCTCGAAGAGTTAGCAGGAGCCTCCCGTTAGTCTATACGCCTCCGTTTCTTTCTGACATCCTCCCCGTGGCTCCGCTTCGCTAAAGCCAGGGGGTTCCTCCTTCACCCAACCGACTTGTCCAAAGCAATTGCTTGATTTAGATAGAGGTCGCTTTGTCCAGAGGCGTTAATTCCGGTATGCCCTACCGTACTCAAACCCGCCAATCTCAATCCCTTCTCCAGGATGTTCCACGCTGCATTCTCATCTCTGCATCGCACAGAGCCACAGTGGGGACAAACATGAGTTCGGGTGCTCAAACTCTTTTTGACTGGCTGTTTGCAATCAAAACAATCAATCGTAGTGTTCGGGGGTGGAACAGGTTGCTGCACTTTACCGAAGATTTGGGCGTAGTATTTCACCCAATTAACAAACAAGCTCCAGGCCGCATCACTAATGGACTTCGACAGATGATGATTGCGAACCATGTTCCGCACCTGCAAGTTCTCGTAGGCAATCAAGTCGCTAGACATGACCAACGCACGGGCTTGTTTTATAGCCCAGTCTTTACGCTGCCGACTCACGTTCAGGTGTTGTCGCCCCAGACGATTAATCGCTTTTCTGCGATTTTTGGAACCCTTTTGCTTCTTAGCTCGACTTTATCCAATCAGGCGGCATGGCAGAGTAACTCGGTCCAGGTGTCGA
>JACYMB010000318.1 GCA_015272205.1 Synechococcales cyanobacterium T60_A2020_003
AATGAGTATCTCCAGTTGCACCGAGATGAGCAACTTGCTCTTTTTTGATTCTGATTGATTCTGATACCCCGTCCGCTTGCGGCGGGGTAGTTCATTAGTCGTTATTGTTTACTTATTGTTGTCTATTTTTTTGAATCTCGACAAGACGCAACTCTTGAAAGTTTTTACCCTGCTAAGTCCATCGGCTCGATTCAACCTGCTGATTCTCTTTGGAGCAGGTCTTTTATTTTGGTCTGGGTTAGCATCTCTGCTGCCCACGTTACCCCTCTACATCCAGAGTGCAGGGGCTAATAGCCAGCAAGTGGGGATGGTGATGGGGTGCTTTGCCATCGGCCTCTTGGCATCGCGGGCGTGGTTGGCAAAGCTTACCGACCGGGCTGGACGTAAATGTGTATTGCTGATTGGGATGGGGGCGATCGCCCTGGCACCATTAGGCTACTGTGTTACCGCCTCCCTGCCTCTGCTGATGCTCCTCCGCGCCTTTCACGGGATTAGCATTGCGGCGTTTGCGTTGGCCTACAGTGCGTTGGTTGTCGATTTATCGCCACCCCAAAATCGAGGGGAGTTAATTGGCTATATGAGCTTGGTGAATCCTTTGGGATTGGCGATCGGGCCAGCACTGGGGGGCTTTTTGCAGGAATGGTTTAATTTCCAAGTGGTGTTTTTGATGTCGGCAGGCATGGGAATGTTAGGGCTTATGTGCACGGCTAAGGTGCGCGAATGTCCGACACCTAAAAATCCAAACGCGGCGATCGCCTCCAACCAGTTTTGGGCGTTGCTGATGGATGCACGCATTCGGGTTCCGGCAGTGATTATGCTGCTGGTCGGTCTATCCTTTGGTACGCTCAGCACCTTTGTGCCGCTGTATATCAAATCCGTAGGGGCAGAGCTGAATGTGGGCTTGTTTTATACGGCAGTGGCGATCGCCAGTTTTGGGGTACGGCTCGTGGCTGGCCCCGGCTCCGATCGGTACGGTCGTGGCCCGTTTATTACCATCAGCCTGATTTTGTACACCCTCGCCATGCTGTTACTGTGGCAGGCCACTAGCGCCGAACTGTTCCTCCTCGCTGCCGTGATTCAAGGAGCCGGATCGGGCACGATTATTCCGATGGTGGCTGCACTCATGGCCGATCGTTCCTTTCCTCATGAACGAGGACGCACCTTTGGGGTGTGTATGGTGGGGTTTGATCTCGGCCTTGCCTTAGCGGGGCCACTCCTGGGAACGGTCGCGGATCAGGTGGGCTATGCCAATCTTTTTGGATTTTGTGGTGGGTTAACCGGACTGGGGATCTTGATTTTCCTGACGTGCTCCAGCAAGGACGTAGCCCATTCCCTGCGTTTTGCCCTAGGGCGTGGCCGGGATGTTTACGCCGTGGATTAAGTCCCGTCTGACGCATCGGCTTGATTGATGAGGTGTCCTTAAAGTACTTAACAAATGTTCACAAAAAGGTGTAGGGTTATCGTTAGGTATATTTACCTTATCGTCCCTTTAGCGTCGGACAGAAGAAGAAGTGTTTTGAGCGTCTGTTCTGTCTACGCGTCGCGGCAGTGGCAGGGAAGTAACCTGCGGTTGAGTGGTTTCACCTCTTAAGGCTCTTGCACAAACAACGATTTGCAGCGGGATCTTTAGGATGGCACGCTGAGTGAGTTTGTTCTGACGTTCAGGGCAGACTCTATCCTTCTAGGTAGATTCAGCACAATTCTCCAAGCGAGACGCTACGCGACCGTCTTTGGCATCTGTGACGTACAAGTCTGGGCACGCTGTGGATCAGATTGCAATCACAGATTATGGAGAGACGACTGCGGCGATGGCTGTTCACAATCATGACGGCGAGTGATTAAAATCCCATGCTTAACAATGTCACGTCAATAACTGACACCAGCTTTAATACCCACCTTTTTAAATCTCAGTCTTGGACTTTACTGTATTTTTGGGCGCGGTGGTCAGGCCCCTGTCGTCTTCTGTCCCTCTTTATGGAGCATTCTGCAAAAGTGTATGGCGATCGCCTTCAGGTTCTCAAGATTGATACTGATCTAAGTCCTGCCCTTGCCAAGTACTATCAAGTGCATCATGTTCCTACCCTACACTTGCTGTACCGGGGAGAACTGGTGGATTCGGTGGAAGGGGTGTTGAGTCGTCCTCAGCTTGAACAGATGTTGTCGGCGCATCTGCTCAAGGTTCCCGTACCCTAGCCACATCCCGTAGATCAATCCTTAATTTGTGCCAATCTACAACGTTAAGACCCTTAGTGAGGAGGTGCTGCAATGTTAAAAGCCAAAGATGTTATGAACCCGAAAATCGTCACGATCAGCGGTGCATCCACGGTTGCCGACGCTGTGAGCTTGATGAAGGGGCACAAAATCCATACGCTGATTGTGGATCGACGCAACCTGGACGATCCCTACGGCATCGTGACTGAAACGGATGTGGTGTACAAAGTTGCAGCCTATGGTCTGGATCCGTGGAAGGTTCGCGTGTATGAGATCATGACCAAGCCGTGCATTGTCGTCAGTCCCGATTTAGGCCTAGAGTACGTGGCTCGTCTGTTTGCAAACACCGGGATTCACCAAGCGCCCGTGATTGAGGGCGAGTTGCTAGGGGTCATTTCCATTGGTGATCTGCTGCATAAGAGCCACTTGGTTGAAAGGCCGCGCCGCTTGTATATCGAGGATGAAATTGAGGCCGCTCGCGACTATGCCCGCCAAGTGGCTGCCGAAAAGGGAGAAACGTCTTCCGAAGCGGCGGCGGCCTGGGATGTGGTCGAAGAACTCCAAGCCGAAGTCTCCCATCGTCGGGAGCAAACAACACCCCCTAAGAAAACCGCCTTTCAGCTCTACTGTGAAGCGAATCCCGATGCGCCAGAATGCCGAGTCTACGATGATTAATGCGCTGGCTCTGTAGACCTAATGTTCCACGTCCACACGGTTAGGCCACCTGGCGATCGCTGGGTGGTTTCTCACCATCACCGGACGGGGCGGGGTATGACTCAACATCTGTACGGTTCATCTGTGACTGCGTTGGAATCTGGCCATGAACTTTTTTGATAAGCTCAACGGTGCGATCGCCCATCACCAAAGTCTGCTTTGCGTTCGGCTCGACCCCGATCCAGATCTATGGAACAGGTCAAAACGGTCAGAGAACGGGGCACAAAACAGGGCGATCGCGCAAGTTTCAGATACCAACGCCGCACCCTTAACGGATTGGAAAACGCAGCTCCATCGGCTCATTGAGCAAACCGCAGAGGTCGTCTGTGCCTACAAAATCATCCCAGAGTTTTACCTGGCTCTGGGCGCAGCGGGAATTACCCTACTCCGAGAGGTTCTGCATAAAATCCCCTCGGATATTCCCGTGATCTTGGATGCCAAATACGCTCACCTCAACACCAGCCCTATCTTTGCCGAAACCATCTTTCGAGAGTGGGAGGTGGATGCTGTCACCCTCAGTCCCTTTGCGGGGCAAGATCAGGTGGCTCCATTTTTGGTTTATCCCGACAAGGCCGTTTTTGTGCTGGGGGTCACCGCTAATCCTTCGGCTCCGGTGCTGCAAACCTATCCCGCACCAGAAACCCCCTTTTATCTAAAACTGGTGCAAGAAGCCAAAACCTGGGGCACGCCGGATCAGGTGGGGCTAGAAGTGGGAGCGAGTCCAGAGGTGCTGGCTCGCATCCGCACAATTATGTCAGAGCGATCGCTGCTGGTGCAGGACACCTGGACGGATGAGACCGAACTGCAAGAACTGCTCAGGGTAGGACTCAATTCCAATGGGGATGGCTTGATCCTGTTGGCTCCGAAGGAACTCCTGGCCTTGCCGGATCCAAAACCAGAGCTTCAAGCCCTATGCCAGCAAATTAACGCCGTCCGAGCAGGGGCGATCGCCCATCCGCCCAGTTGCGATGTCTGGTTGCCGAGTCAGGCGTTTCCCCATCGCCATCCCCACGAAGACTTGATTGTGCAGCTTTTTGATATTGGCTGTCTTCAGTTTGGGGAGTATGTACAGGCATCGGGCGCAACCTTTCCCTACTACATTGACCTTCGTACGATCATTTCTAACCCTCAGATTTTTGATGCCGTGATTTCGGCCTACGCTGAGATTCTGCAAACCCTCACCTTTGACCGGATTGCCGGAATTCCCTATGGTTCCTTGCCCACGGCGACCGGACTTTCCTTGCGCCTGGGCTATCCGATGATCTTTCCGCGCAAAGAGGTGAAAGCCCACGGTACGCGCCGATTGGTGGAAGGCGAATTCCTTGCCGATGAAACGGTGGTCGTGGTGGATGATATTTTGATTTCGGGTAAAAGTGCGATTGAAGGAGCTGAGAAGCTGCAATCGGTTGGTCTAAAGGTATCTGACATTGTGGTGTTTATTGATCACGGCAATGGCGT
>JACYMB010000319.1 GCA_015272205.1 Synechococcales cyanobacterium T60_A2020_003
ACGCGAATCTGGGGCAACCCAGAGGAGAAGCCCGCGCCGTACTGCCTAAGCGGTCGGCGTCGGGAGCATGTCACAAATGCGCGGCCAATTCCATCACTTGTCTCATCCTAGCTCGATTCTAGATAACCTTATCTTATCTAGAATCAAAAATTAAAGGCGCGCGACGATCGCGCAGATGGCAGGTGTTACCGATCGCACCTGGTTCCAATTTTCAATTTCTATTCGAAATCAAGATGAACAGCTGTAGTGCGATACGCCACCAACGCCAGAAAACGCGCTCGGTCTGAGACGATAGTATTTATCTTCGATATCTTGTGATTGCTCATCATAGGGATGGCTAAACACTGCTTGCAACTCTTTAATTAAGCTGTAGTCACCCTGCATGGCTTGTTGATAGGCAGGGATAACCAACCACTCTCGCCATGTGTATTTGGGATTAGTCTGTTTCATCTTGCTTGATATCGCCGCCGGATTGCCGTCGTTAATCAGGCTATGCCAGCTTTTTAGCCAAGTTTGCCATTGTTCATCGAGCTGTGGTGACGTTTTAGCATAAAAGCTCTTTTGCAAGGCTGAAACATCGTCTGGTATGTGGGATAATTCGCGGAAGAGCATGGTGTAATCCACATCTGAGTCGGCCATTAGCTGCATTAGTTGCTTAAATAGCTCTGGGTCAAATTCAGTCAGGCCCAGTTTGGCCGCCCACATTGTTTGGAGTTGTTTTTGCATGGCTTCTGCAAAGCCACGGCCGACTTGGTCAAACTGTTCTAACGCTTCAGCAGCATCTGCCAGTAACGGTCTCACAGCTTTCCAAAACATATAGTAATTCGCTTCTGCTGCCTTGGGCTGATTGAAAAACGCAAAGTGATCGCCGCCGCCAGTCCAAGGTTGAAACCAAGGGTCAAAAATTTCACAAAACCCAAGGGGGCCATAGTCGAGCGTAAAGCCACCAGCGGCGCAGTTGTCACTATTGAAATTACCCTGGCAATAGCCAACCCGTAGCCAATTGGCGACTAGTGAAGTAAGCCGCTGGCGAAATTGCTGTGCCAACTCAACCAATTGATCGGCAAAACTTAGGGGTTGATTAATGTCACTTTTGTATTCTCGCTCAATCAAATGCGACACAATCATGCGCAACTCCTCTAATGCGTTTGGATGAGCATTACTTCGGGCACGGCGGGCAAATAGCTCGATCTGACCAACGCGCAAGAAGGAAGGTGCAACGCGAGTTGAAATCGCGACCGGATTTTCTACCCAAATATCCGGTTCAAAGGAGTGGGAGTCTTGCGAATACCAAGGCCGAGTAACGGTCTCGGATTTAGACACATACAGGGTCAAAGCGCGGGATGTTGGCACGCCTAACGCATACATATATTCTTGCGCGAGAAACTCACGCACACTTGAGCGTAAGACCGCGCGCCCGTCGCCGCCCCGGCAATAGGGCGTGGGGCCACTGCCTTTCAATTGCATTTCCCAGCGCTGGCCATTGATGATTCCTTCAAATACCGATATCGCCCGACCATCGCCATACCCATTACCCGTACGGAATGGACAATTTTGGATATATTCGGTGCCATAAATCGACAGTGCATACCCCGTTGCCCAGCCAACTTGACGCATCGGTGCGTGGACCGCAGACAGATCACCCGAAAAGACCTGGCGAAATTTGTCATCAAGCGCCAGCCCGTCGCTCAACTCAAGTTCCTGAAAGAAAGTACTGCTATGGGTTACATATTCTGGTTCTGCAAGTGGCGTAGGTGTCACAGGTACAAAATGACCCGAAAAGACCTGGCGGGCACGGTGATCATCCCCATCGATCGTGGCATCAGGGTCAGCATTTAAGGTATCCATCAGGGAATAATCCGCCAATCGTACAAAGTCATCGAAGGTCGTGACGCACGGCTCAGCAGATGGTTTAGCTGGACATGACATTGTTTCTAGCACCCGTATGACTGGGAAGATTCAGGTTTAGAGGACTTTGCTGAGGCTAGCATACTCAAGAATGCTGTTGGCGAATGTGCTTCATAAATGACAAACGTTACAGGGAGCGGGCTTCTGACTGGCGGACGACCTAGCTAGTCTGGCTCGACCCCTAACTCTCGCAATTTAGCGATCAATCTTTCGTTCTGCTGTTGCGCAGCTTCGGCCCGTTGGCTCTCGGCTTCCGCTGACTCTTCGGGAGTTGGCACCAGAACACCCTCGGGGGTGAAAAACCGCAGCTTCCTCTCATGTACTCCTAAAAACAACCCTAACTGCTGACTCCATAGATGACCGGCTTCATTCGCCTCCAGGGCAACATACGCCCCATCCAACAGATGAAATCCTTGCAATTCGAGGCTGTGCGGGTCAAACCAAAAGTAGTCGGGGGTGCGAAATACATTGGCATACAGCGTTTTCTTCAGTCCTCGATCGACTGCGGCGGTTGAGTCGGACAGTAATTCGATGATGATGTGCGGATATTGACCATTCTCTTCCCAGACGGTCCAACTCCGGCGCTCACGTTTCTCTGCGCCTAAGACGACAAAGAAGTCGGGGCCGCGAAAGTCTTCTGATTTTTTCTGGCGGGGACTGTAGTAAATCGTCAGATTGCCAGCGGCAAAGTAGTCATTCCGGTCTTTCCAGAACCAGTTGAGGCAGGTTAAGAGCAGCATCAGCTGCTGCAGGTGGAGGGAACTTTCCAAGGGCGGTTCATCACTATATAAATCACCTGGCGGGAAGACAACCATGTCGGGGGAAACCGCATCGATCGGTTGCCCATCGACGCGATCGACATTGTCCGATTTCAGTTGCGTTGATGCGGCGGCGACTACGGACATGGAGTATCCCTCTCGGCTGGCCAATTTCTTCCTATTGTAATCATTTCTGGGGTGGGCGGTGATGCAGTTCGAGCAGCCTGATTGAGTCCGGTAGCGTAGCCGCACTTTCCGACAACTTCTTCTGGGGGAGCGATATGGATTCGTTTAGAGCGGCTATCGCCGCGTGACGGTGCAACGTGATCGTGCGCATGGCGCTGATGTTTGACTGATTGTCCCTTCCAAGTTTCAGTTCATTCAGCCCTTGCCGCCTTCCACACAATCGAAATTTTGGCAGGTTTAAATTAAACCTTATCGGGAGTAAGGGGTTGTAGAATCAAAATAGCCCAGTTGTGCGGAGTTGTCGCCCGATGCAA
>JACYMB010000320.1 GCA_015272205.1 Synechococcales cyanobacterium T60_A2020_003
AGACTTCAACAACCAGTTTGTCTTGCCAGAGCACGAAGTCTGGGCCTGGAATGTAGTGTATACCGTCACTGGCTCCTACTACGGCACTCAATCGGATGCCGCAGAACAGTCTGCGACCTGTTTGGCCGATATCGGCCCCCTAGACTTTGCCCTACAATCTGCAGCGGTCTTAAAAACGTTTCCAAACTGTGACGTGTTGGGAGACTTAACCCCCGATAATATTGATCTATTTACCCTAGAAGCCGATAAATGTCGGGCGATGAGCCAAATCTTCAGCGAGCACCACGACGCGATCGCCGCCGCACTAAGCCAACTCATTCAAAGCGATGATCCTAAAATCCAGGCGGCTGAACTTCTGCAGCTTTGGCAGGCTCCGCTACAGTCGGCCATGAACCAAGGGATCGCCCAATTTAAGCGTGGGAAACGGATTCAAACTATCGAATATAGTGAGGATAAGGCTTGATTCAGCGTTAAGGGCGATCGCTCTGTTCAACCCTGCACCCGTAGGCGATCGCCACCCTAGGACGGAACATTAAGATTATGGCAACCAATCAGGATTTTAAGGATTACTACTCGGTTTTGGGGATCGATAAAACGGCCAGTCCTGAAGAGATCAAGAAGGCATACCGAAAACTTGCCCGCAAGCTGCATCCGGATCTGAACCCCGACGATCCGAGGGCAGAAGAGAAATTTAAAGAACTCAACGAGGCTCACGAAGTTCTCTCTGATGAGGAAAAACGTCGTAAGTATGATCGCTACGGTCAGTATTGGAGACAGGTACAGGAGGGACAGCCCTCCGGAGGGTATCCAGGAGCCGATGTTGGGTTTGATGAAAGTGAGTTTGGGGGCTACGGCGGATTCGATGACTTTATCAATGAACTGCTAAATCGCTATGCCCAGGGCGGTCAACGCACCTACCGCTACACCACCACCCAGGGAATCCCCGATGTGGATACCGACTTTGATCCGCGCTATCGATCGGTTTATCACAGCTATGCCCCCCAGCCTGACACCGAGGCCGCCTTTGTGCTGACTATGGCAGAAGCGTTTAATGGGGTCCAGAAAGAATTGCAGCTAGAGGGCGAAACGCCGTTCAAGGTCAGGATTCCAGCGGGCGCAAAACCGGGCAGTCGGATCCGAATCAAGAATCGAGGCCGCACCAACCCGCAAACGGGAAAACGGGGGGATCTATACCTCAACATTGATATCGCGCCCCATCCCTTTTTTAGTCTGGACGAGCACCTGAACCTCACCTGCGAGATTAGCATCGCTCCCGATGAAGCGGTGCTGGGTACAGACCTGAATGTCCCCACTCCCGAGGGTTCCGTAAAGCTCAAAGTTCCGGCAGGGATCGACTCTGGGCAAACCTTGCGCCTGCGTCAGAAAGGCTGGAAGACTGAAAAGGGCGATCGCACCGATCTCCTCGTCAGGCTCAAGATCGTAACACCTAAACCGAAAGACCTTAACGACGTTGAGCGCCTCAGCTATGAAACTATACGCGCCAATCGTACCCTGAATCCCCATGCCGAGTTGGAGAGAATCACGCTATGACCTCTGCTAATTCTGAATCGATATCCCCCGATCTCCTGGACATCAGCGTTGAGGAGTGTATCTACACCTATGAGCAAGTGGCAGAAATGACCGCCATCTCTGTGACGCTAGTGGAACGTTTTGTCAGTCTCCATCTGATCGAACCGCAGGAGGCCAAGTTGCGAGACCAGGATGTGGCTCGGATTGCCCAAATGCTGCGTCTCCACCGTGACTTAGGACTGAACTGGGTCGGTGCAAGCATGGTGCTTGATCTGTGTCAGGAAGTCGCTCAACTCAAAGCCCGCCTCAAAGCCTACGAAGATTATCAGGGCTGACAATCCGGTTGTCTCTCGCTCTATCCATACCCGCCCCTCTGCGATCATTACGACATGGGATATACAACCAACGGGTTGGTTAGGGTGGGGTGCAGCGATTATCTTGCATGTCAACCCAACGTAGCCGCCAGGGGAGACGGGGTAGAGTCTTGAAGCTGAGGAGGACTCCAGTTCATCCGACGTTTCATACGAAATCCTGCTATAGGGTGGCACTAAACCCCACCGCCTGCTGGCACCTCCCCTACCCTGCGGGAAGCCGCTTCACGTCTAGAGCAAGGGGGGGTGAGAGGAGGCTCTGAAATAGTGCTACTTTACGAATCGGATTCCGTATCACCATGGCCTTGGGCATCGTCAAAAGCCTATGAATACAGGCAATGGGTGCCACCTTCTTAGCTTTGCCTGCAGCCAGTAAGCGCGGATAGAAGACCATCAACAGGGGATAGGGAACCGTCACCAATGTGGCCATATACAGCGCAGAATGGACTCCCGCTTGTCCCCCCATCATCAGTCGTTTCCCTTGGTATTGTCCACTATCGCGGTTGAGAGGAGCAACGCCGACTCAGCAGACCAATTGCTTGCTGGTGATCACTCTGAGTTCAGGCAGGGCTACCAGCAAGGTTAAATAAGATGGAGGTAGAGATAAAGATAGAGCCGTCATGGAGTTCAAATTCAGGGTAGTTCAAAGTCAAGAATGAAACCATTGAGGATGAGTTGAAAGGATCACGTCCAGTTTGGCCTTTTCATAGCGCTGGTTACCGTTGGCGAATGGGCTACGAATGTCTCACGTCGGGGCTAATGCTACAAAATGTGACACTGGAAGTTCGGGTACGGCACCAATTCATGTTTTTTCCTCCACTTCTCTTGAAAACTTTGTCTAATCAGCATTTTAGCGATTACCAGTTTTTAACTGGATCTTTGGGGTAATCCACTGGCTTCACCAGTGCGACTTGACAAGCTTTGAGCAATGCGGACAAAAGCCCATAACCGCATACCTTAACCCTCTTCACGATCGCGATAAAAGCGAGTCAACGGATCCAGATCTTCCGTCGGAAAATCACGAATTAAGCTGAAATTAAACGGTTCTACGCTTAGAGACTCGACATAGGATGGTTGGAGATAGTTTTTATATTCGGCTTGGTTCGCTACGTGAACTTGCATAAACGCAAGACCGACACTCCGAAGATGGGTCAGAAATGCAGCTAAGTCTTCACCAGCTTCAGCATCAATGTTGGACGGTAGCAAAACTCGATCTGCGATTTCTGTGATTCCGGCATCATGGGCGGTGTTGTCTGCTATGAGGAGGTATTTGTCAGCCGTGGTTAGCCAGTTAAAGGCGCGGAGTTGCTCTGGAACCAGCGGTGTTACTGGATCGCTAGCGCCGCTAAATAATATAACTGGAACATCTATTTGGCTGAGCCCTTGTTCTCCCAGAATCGCCCCCGTGACTGGATTAGCCGCCACTACAGCCTGAATGCGTGGATCTCTCAACTGTCCACTGGTGAGCAGGTCTACGTACACAGGATTATCTTTTAGCTCTAATGCTCGGCATTGCAATAGCAACGCCACATCCAGCGATCGCACCAAAAAGTCTGATTCACACCTGCCCTGCAATTTCTCAAAGTCCACCGTAGCGCCTCCTGCCATCAGCACGGTGTACCCGCCAAAGGAGTGACCGATCGCCCCGACCTGTTGCAAATTGAGGCGATCGCCAAATTCCGTTGCGTTTTTCTGCTCCAGCACATTCAAAACAAAACTGAGATCAAGGGAACGATCGACAAATTCAGTAGCAGCAAAGGAATTATCGACAAACCCGGTAAGCAGATCTTGCTGATACTGGTAATTGCTGCCGATATGTTCTGGTGCGATCACCACAAATCCGTAGGACGCTAGCAATTCCAAATAAGGCGATGCAGTTGCCCGTGTTTCACCATAGCCGTGAGAATAGACCACCACAGGAATAGATGGGGGTAGATTGCCATTAAAGGTAGGTACATAGAGATCCGTTGGGATGGCGCGATCGCGCTCCTCATCCCGTAGATCCAGAGTTTGTTTTGTGAACTGAAACGCACCTTGTTCCGGCAGGGGGGTAGAGCGGTTAGATCAACCGGGGTAGATGCAGCAGCAGACTCCGATTCAGCATGAATGGCTGCCAGAGTATCTTTAGACAGGTCGGCAAATTCTGAGATGGCATGAGCCAGATTCAACGCTTGTGCCACATTGATGTGAATGGATTCGCTGGGAAAATGCTGTAGAACACCCAATACGCTTAATCCTTCTGGATCGGCGGATGATTGGATGATGGCCGATCGCAGGGCATGGAAGCCATTTTGTTGAGATTCGGTTTGAACGAGGGCTCCAATATTCTGTAAAGACTCCTCGCCAATGCCTGAGTACAGCAGTTGCGAAACCTCCCACGGAGACATATCGTGGGAAAGATGCAGTACGCCCTGCAACTCCGCCTCTGCTGTTGAACTGAGAAAATGGAAATAGAAGTCTAGATCGGAATCAACGGTTCCCGTTTCCGCATAATTTTGTAGAGAATCAACGGAAAGGTCAAACTCCAGAAGACCGTAGGAGAACTCAATGCGTTCCGCTGCTTACACTGGAAGGGTAGTGACTAGCGTTGACAAGCCAGCCCAAACCAAAGGTTGTACTCCATACCATAACCATTGGCTAGGAGCCTATCGCTAAATTTCACCATATATGCCACAACCTCATGCGCGATATGACCTCAACCACCATACTCTACCCTTGACCTTGCATGAACAACGGAAATTATGTCTATTAATTCTATATAACTGTCATGGGCTATAAAGGCAGCGGGGGTTGCCTTTCGCTGTAGTTGATTATCAAGAAAAATCAGGAGCTTTTCTAGTTATTTGGTGCCAGTCTTCCCAGAATCGTAATCAATCTTAATGACTGATATGGTGAAAGGCGTGATCAGCGTTCTGCTCGTGGAAGCGTCGGAACTGACGCGGCGATATTCCTGTCCAACGCTTGGAAGGCTCGTGTAAAGTTAGCGGCATCAGTATAGCCAAGCTCTGAGGCAATATCAACCAACTGCATACGGGAGGAATTTAGCATTCGCAACGCTTGATCAAATCTCACCTGCTCAACCACCTGAGAATAGCTAAGATGTTCTACGGCTAATCGCCGTTGAAAACTGCGGACGCTCAGTCCCGATGCCTCTGCTACCCTGCGGATATCAGGGTAGCCATCGGGTAAAAGAGATTGCAATAGTTGCTTTAGAGAGTCGGAGAAACTGGACGCAGGTGCAGACTTCTGCTACTCCAGAGATTTTGAAACAACTGTAACCTCTTACACGCCCGATGGAGAGTCATGAACCAAGAAACATCTAAAGCCTACACGTCGATACGAGCACCGAAGGCAGCGGCGATCGCCGGAATTATATTTTCCATGTTGCTGATTATCAGCCTAGTCATCATTTTGATTTCCGTTCCGGCTAAGTTGAGATATGGGGGTGGGGGCTGTTCCCGACACGCGGGGGGTTCCCTCCTTGCACCCCATCCTAACCAACCCGTTGGTTGCTATAGTACTGAGGATTCAGGTAAGTATATCGACTCAGCGATCGCTCATAGTTTTGCAGCAACAACTGGGATTCTTGCAAACTAATCTGGCGATCGCGCATGGCGACCTCCGTTTGGCGACGAATGCTCTCGACCAGATCCTCAGAATCGTACTGCACATAGCCCAGCACCTCCGTCATCGTATCCCCTTTGACGACATGCTCAATGGAGTATCCCTTGGGCGTAAGCTGAATATGGACCGCATTCGTATCCCCAAAGAGATTGTGCAGATTCCCCATAATTTCCTGGTAGGCTCCACCCAAAAACATCCCCAAATAGTAGGGTTCACCGGATTTCAGGGGATGGAGTTCTAGCACCGATTTCACATCACGGAGATCAATGAACTGGTCAATTTTGCCGTCACTGTCACAGGTGAGATCGGCCAGGGTGGCGCGACGGGTTGGTTCTTCATCGAGCCGATGAATGGGCATGATTGGGAAAAGCTGGTCGATCGCCCAACTGTCGGGGGCAGACTGGAAAACCGAGAGATTGATGTAGTAGATCGAGGCCATGATCTTTTCTAGATCTTCCAGATCATCGGGCACGTATTCCTGTTGACGCACGATCGCCAAGATTTTATGACAGCACGCCCAATAGAGTTGTTCGGCTCGGGCCCGTTCCGTTAACGAGAGATAGCCAAAGTTAAAGAGACTAATCGCTTCCTCTTTAAACTGGGTGGCATCGTGGAACATCTCCTGATAGTTCTCAACCCGAATCGACTGATAGGTTTCAAAGAGATTGCGAATGATCAGATGCTCTTTCTCCTCAACGAGTTCTGGGGGCGTAGACGGCACCTCGTTAGAACTCAGGACATCAAAAACCAACACCGATTGGTGGGAGGCGATCGCCCGTCCACTTTCGCTAATCAGGGTTGGAACCGGGAGATTAGCTTCTTCACACGCCTCTTTGACCTCTGCCACAATGTCGTTGGCGTAGTTTTGCATGTTGTAGTTTTTGGAAGCATAGAAGTTCGTTTTGGAGCCGTCGTAGTCTACGCCCAGTCCACCCCCTACATCGAGATAGCCCATTACCGCACCAAGTTTTGCCAGTTCGGTGTAGATTTGTCCGGCTTCGCGAATGGCATCTTTGATCACCGCAATCGATGAGATCTGGGAACCGATATGGTAGTGAAGAAGCTGCAAGCAGTGCAGCATATTTTCCGATTTCAGGCGATTCACCACATGGATAATTTCGGGAATGGTGAGGCCAAACTTGGCGCGATCGCCCGCCGAAATCCCCCAGCGTCCTTCCCCTTTCGAACTCAGCTTGGCGCGAACGCCCAAAATTGGTTCTACTCCCAGATCCTTACAGGCGGCGATCGCCAGTTCCACTTCTTCCACTTGTTCCAGGACGATGATCGGAGTTTTGCCCAGGCGGCGCGCTAGGGTTGCGGTTTCGATGTATTCCCGATCTTTATACCCGTTGCAGATCAGCAGCGCTCCCGGTGTGTCTAGGAGTGCTAGGGCAATCATCAACTCCGGCTTTGACCCAGCTTCGAGGCCAAACTGGTGGGGCTTGCCGTAGCGAACCAAGGCATCGACCAAGTGCTTTTGCTGGTTACACTTGACGGGAAAAACGCCCCGATAGTCGCCATCGTAGTTGTAGCGGGCGATCGCTTTACTGAAGCAGGCATTTAAGCGCTCGATCCGGTCTTCTAAGATGTCGGAGAAGCGGATCAGAATGGGGAGGGCTAGGTTGCGGAGTTTCAGGGCATTAACCAGCTCGAATAAATCCAACGAGCCGCCGCGATCGCCCTTGGGAGAAACGGTAATATGACCAGCGGCGTTGATGGAAAAGTAGGGTTCACCCCAGCCGCGAATCCGGTATAGCTCTTCGCTGTCTTCAATCGTCCAAGCCTGTTCTGTTGATGGTGCAGTAATAGACGCAACCTCGTTTTGATTCTCAAGTTCCTTATCTGCCGCAACCATGAACCGTCCTCCCATCACATCTGTCTTAATCGTTCAATGCGTTCCTGGCTCGTGCGATCCACTTCCCTGCAATGGAACTCATTGAATTGACAGTCTATCGCATTCAGTTCTAAGTTTGAGGTCGTTTACCCAACGTTCCCTCAGGATTTTTACCACCCCAAAGACGAAACCGACTGACATCAGTCACCTACGCCGCCGCTACAATCAGAAAGCAGGTTTTTAGGGATTTTGGATATCCCGATTTCGCATGACATCCCTTTCTCCAGAATTGCAAGCGCATCTCGCCACACCGCTCCGCATTGGCAATCTAGAGGTACAAAGCCGTGTCCTACAATCGCCCCTCTCTGGCGTCACGGATTTAGTATTCCGGCGACTGGTGCGGCGGTATGCCCCCACGTCCATGATGTACACCGAAATGGTGAGCGCTTCCAGCATTCACCACCTCAAGCGCTTATCCAAAATCATGGAGGTCGATCCGGCAGAACGGCCTATTAGTATTCAACTCTTCGATTGCCGACCCGACTTCATGGCCGAGGCTGCCCAGCTTGCCGTTGCCCAAGGAGCCGACACCATTGATATCAATATGGGCTGTCCGGTGAATAAGGTGACTAAAAATGGGGGTGGTTCATCCCTCCTCCGGCAACCAGAGGTGGCGGAACAGATTGTCGCAACCGTCGCGAGTGCCGTTCGCGTCCCCGTCACGGTCAAAACCCGGATTGGCTGGGATGAGGATGAGATTAATGCGGTGGAGTTTGCCCGACGCATGGCAGGCGCAGGCGCACAGATGCTCACCCTCCACGGACGCACCCGCGCCCAAGGCTATCATGGCTCGGCACGTTGGGACTGGATCTCCAAGGTGAAAGCGGCTCTATCCATCCCAGTGATTGCCAATGGCGATATCCATTCCGTGGATGCAGCCGTCCAGTGTTTAGAGCAGACGGGAGCGGATGGAGTGATGTGTGCGCGTGGCACATTGGGCTATCCGTTTTTGGTGGGTGAAATTGATCATTTTCTGAAAACGGGCGATCGCCTCCCACCGCCCACGCCCCAGGCACGACTCGAATGCGCCAAAGAACACCTGCGAATGCTGTGGGACTACAAGGGCGATCGCGGCATCTATCAATCTCGAAAACACATGACCTGGTATGCGCGGGGATTTCATGGCGCATCGGAATTGCGCTATCACCTCTGCCGCATCTCGTCAGTGGAAGAGGGAGAAGCGTTGATTGATGGGGCGATCGCCCAGTTGAACCACTGGCAGGATACCCATTCTCAATCGATTCAGGACACCGAAGACCTCGTTCTTCAAAGCACTAGAGCTTAAGGAAACCCAAGCCTTGTGACAAGAATAGGAATCTAACGATAGGATGGGACTATACGGAGTGCAATTCCCAGGCGGACGAGCGAAATACGTTTTACCGTGATGTACGGACTGTACGATAACGCACAAGGGTAACACCGTCATTCAATCCCCCCCTGGACACGCTATACTCCAGAAAAATCTCTATGGATTATTGAGTTAAGGCGACATCATGACCTCATTTGCCAGTTCTACGGCCCGATCGGAACTTAGCGAATTACGGCGGCTGAAGAGTTTACTGCCTCCGGAATTGCGGAGTTGGGTCACGATTGAATCCTCCACCGGGCTGACCCCACCGCTGATCACCAGCGAGGAATTGGGGAAAGATCAGGTGGAAATCCAGATTGATCTGGCTCGCTGGGACTCCCTAGCCCTAGATCAGCGAAATCTGCTGTTCTGGCATGAGGTCGCTCGCATTCAGAACGACACGATTCCTCGCGATGGTTGGGAAATGGCGGCCTTAGCGATCGGCTTAGGCGGTGCAGTCGGCGAACTGTGGGTTCAAGATGGTCTGCTCTTGGTTCTGGCTTTAGCGCTGTGCGGCGTGTCGGGTTTCCGGCTATACCAGCGCAACAACGGCTCGAAACAGTTAAAAGAAGCGATCGAAGCGGACGAAAAGGCGATCGCCCTTGCCACTCGATTTGGCTACACCTTACCCAACGCCTATAAGAGCTTGGGTAGTGCGCTCAAGGTTTTGATTGAGCAAAGTCCTAAGAAAAAACAGCGTCGTAAATATGAGTCTCGGCTAGACGCGCTGCGGAAGAGTGCAGCCAAAGCCAAGACCCGCGCCCAGTCCGCCCAGAATGAGCCGGCGTACTAAGCTATTCTGAAACTCCACAGAGATTATGAATTTAACCAAATTTTCAAGAACCGACGGCACTCGTTAGAGTGTCGTTTGTTTTGTGGGGCATAGTGCCAAAAGCGAATATTCTTGCCTATTCTGGATAAGGAGATGGTTAGGATAACACCACGATGACAACGGTCCAAGACTCTTCCCATGGTTCCCAAACGCGATCGCTCACCCTGGCGGTGATTGGTGATGTCCATGATGCCTGGGAGCCGGAGGACGCGACAGCGCTGAAGGCATTGGGTGTGGATTTAGCCCTGTTTGTTGGCGATTTTGGCAATGAGTCGGTGGAGGTGGTGCGGGCGATCGCCTCTCTTGATCTGCCGAAAGCCGCCATTTTTGGCAATCACGATGCCTGGTATAGCGCAACCGACTGGGGACGGAAGAAATGTCCTTACAATCGCGCCCAAGAAGACTGGGTTCAGGATCAAATCGATGCTCTTGGTTCGGTTCACGTCGGTTACGGCAAGCTAGATTTCCCCGAATGGGGGCTTAGCGTCGTTGGGGGGCGTCCCTTTAGCTGGGGTGGCTCAACCTGGAAATATACCGAGTTTTATCAGTCCCGCTATGGGGTGACCAGTTTCGAGGACTCCACAGCCAAGATGATGGAGGCGGTTCAGGCAACGACCACCAACACCATTCTGTTTATCGGGCACTGCGGCCCTAAGGGATTGGGCGATCGCCCCGAAGATCCCTGCGGCAAGGACTGGCAACCGATCGGCGGCGACTATGGCGATCCGGATTTAACGGAGGCGATCGCCAAAACGAAAGTCCTGGGTAAATCGGTTCCGTTTGTCGGCTTTGGGCACATGCACCACCACCTGCGCCACACCAAGAAAGTCCTACGTCGCGCCATTCATCAGGAGGCTGAAACCGTTTACCTCAATGCGGCACGGGTGCCTCGGATTATGGAAGTTGGGGGCGATCGCCACCGCAATTTTTCGTTGGTGACGTTGGAGGCCGGACAGGTTAGCGATATCCGGTTGGTGTGGGTAAACTCTGCCTATGAAATTTGTGCGGAAGAACCCCTCTACATGAAAGCTGATCCTAGTGTAAAATCAGCGTCTAGTGAAACTCTGATTGGGTTACACTAGGAAAGCACCTGGAGAGGTGGCAGAGTGGTCGAATGCGCTCGACTTGAAATCGAGTGTACC
>JACYMB010000321.1 GCA_015272205.1 Synechococcales cyanobacterium T60_A2020_003
GCTATCATCGTCGTTCGATTGCTGAAACTACCATGTTCCGCTTTAAGACTATTTTTGGGGGCAATCTCAGTGCACGTCAATTTGACAATCAAGCCGTGGAATTGTTCATCAAATGTGTTGCGCTCAACCGCATGATTCAGATCGCTAAACCCGATAGCTACAAGGTTGAAGGTTAATACCAGGACACTCTCAAGGCGAACCTGACCGTTTTTCTAATCATGCAACAAAGCCAAAGGATGAACAGTTGTTAAAATAGATTGCTGCGAAAGAAATAGATAATGCAGACCCTCCTCCTCTCTCGTTCGCTACGGGCGGGTTTAGCCCACAGAACTCAGGGCATAGCTAACAGTGTCCCTCCTCTACCTAAGCGCGAAGGCGTCATGGACAATTGAGATTCAGACGACTCTGCATGCCATTGCTTGAATCCTCACTCCGGAACCAGAATTCAACATAAAAAAGACGCCTCGAAAAGAGGCGTCATCACATGTGCAATCCCGTTACGGCAATATCATGGCGATCAAGCGCTAGCCGTTGCCTAGAAAAGAATCCTAAACGGCGGCGAAGAATTCCTTGGATTTCACGGGGTCAGGATTCATGGTTTTATCACCCGGCTGCCAACCAGCAGGACACACTTCATCCGGATGCGACTGAACGTACTGAATGGCCTGCAGAGTACGCAAGGTCTCATCTACGCTGCGACCAAAGGACAGGTTGTTAATGGTAGAGTGCTGGATCACACCCTCTTTATCGATGATGAAGAGTCCTCGGAGGGCAACGCCTGCATCAGGCTCTAGGACGTTGTAGGCGGTACTGATCTCTTTCTTGATGTCAGACACTAAGGGGTAGTTGAGATCCCCAACGCCACCCGCCTTGCGATCGGTCTGAATCCACGCGAGGTGAGAAAACTCACTGTCAACGGATACACCCAACACTTCAGTGTTTAGCGCTTTGAATTCTTCGTAGCGATCGCTAAACGCGGTAATTTCCGTGGGACAAACAAAGGTGAAATCTAACGGATAGAAAAATAGAACGACATACTTACCCTCGTAGTCAGATAGCTTAATCGTCTTGAATTCTTGGTCAACAACAGCCGTAGCCGTAAAATCTGGAGCGGCTTGACCAACTCGAAGACATCCTTCTTGATAAGACATGAAATACTCTCCTAACAGATGACTACTTTTATCTCTAAGACTGATTTATTGCTAAAACCGGGGTAAACCGAAGCGTTTGCCCACGCGTCTCGACAATTTAAGTTGTCACGAACTGTTACAAATATATCATACTCATAACGATTTTGAGTAGAGTTCAGACTGCACTACTAGGCGATCGCCCGATGTTCGAAGAACTTTACAATTATTTAAGCATTTTTTCTGTAAGACCATAGCGCAGCGATCGCAATCCTGAACAGATGCAACAATAGCTAGCACAAATGACGCTTGGCATCGTTAAATGGCGACTGAGACATCGTATATTGCGATCCATTTATTGCGGTTCATCACCAACGGATTGAGTGCATGGAGTATTTAGATACCCGAGAGTGGCTGTTAACTAATGGTCTCGGTAGCTTTGCCAGTGGAACCGTTTCGGATGCGCACACGCGCACGTACCACGGGTGGTTGTTTGCGGCCTTAGAACCACCGAGCCGCCGACATTTGCTCTTAGCCCACATTGATGCCACCCTCGAAATCGGCGGCACACCTGCACGGCAGTCTATGGAACTCAGCACCAATTTCTGGGGGAGTCGGGCGATCGCACCCCAAGGGTATCGATTACTCCGTTCGTTTCAAACCGAGCCAGTGCCTACCTGGGTTTGGGGAGAGTCGGAGTGGAGAATCACTCGGCAAATTGTGATGCCCTATGGACTCATTGCTCCAGATCTGGAACACACCACTCAACGGTTATGCAACCGGGTTTTAGTCCGCTATCGGTACGAAGGGCACGAACCCGTTATCCTCAAGCTTAGGCCGTTGGTGTGCGATCGCGACTTCCATCACCAGCAGCAAGCCTCTGCAGATTTACGCTTTTCTCAGATCGTGGAGTCTAAGCGACTCCTGATTCAAGCCCGCCGTCCAAACGGGTTGGGAACATCCTGGCAGTTAGAGTGGAGCCACGGTAATTACTATCCCGACGGCATCTGGTATTGGGACTATCGATATCCTGAGGAAACAAAGCGCGGATTGGGCGATCGCGAAGATTTATTTAATCCGGGTTGCCTTGTGGTTTCCCTGCAACCTGGCGATTCCGTGATTCTAGAGGCGCGTGTTCGCACCCCCGATTCAATCGGGCCATCGCCCCAGCCCCTAGATTCTCATACGTTTGACCAAACGATTCTGACTACTCAGCATCGCTTAGAAAACCAGTTTGCTGACCTGATCTCGTCACCGCAAGACCCCCTTGCCAACCTCAAAAAATGTCTCCTCCATGCCAGTGACCAATTTGTGGTGTATCGATCATCCATCCAAGGGCCAACTTTCATTGCCGGATATCCCTGGTTTAACGACTGGGGACGAGATACGCTAATCGCTCTACCAGGATTAGCTCTGGCCACTCGTCGCTACACCTTAGCACGCGGCCTGCTGCAAACCTTTGGGCAGTTTTGCCAGAACGGCC
>JACYMB010000322.1 GCA_015272205.1 Synechococcales cyanobacterium T60_A2020_003
AACTTGCTCTTTTTTGATTCTGATACCCCGTCCGCTTGCGGCGGGGTAGTTCATTTTTCGGCCTAGGGTTAGACCAGTTTCCGAATGTATCAAAACCAACCCCGAGATATCCCCCTTTAATTCCCGGCTCTTCAAAGCGATTGGCGTATCCAAGCGATCCTCCCAAACCACCAGGACCACTCGGGATTCCTTTGGAGGCGTCTAGGAGCATAAAGCTTATGCCATCGCCTCCCGTACCACCGTACATATAGAAGTCGAACTCTACCTTGAGCCCCTTAGAGGACGCTACCTTTTTGGTAAAGAGAACAAGTCCAGATGCATTGTTTTCAGCATTTGTCAGGCGAATAAGTTGATCAGCCATCGTTTCGTTGTTGCCTTCTATCAAAGTGAACAAAGAGAGTTAAACAAAGAGGCAGGCACAATGAGTGTACCTACAGAGAGGGAGAGTAATCCGATTGAAGGTGATCACTGAGTCACCTCAAAAACAGATCATCAAGAAAACACCTTCAGACAAAACTAACTTATGTCTTGATACTGCTTGAGTGTCTCGCGTCAAGTTTTGGAGTTCGTAATCTTAAAGAGAGCGTTGAGCTTGAAACAAGTTGCCCATCCTGACCTTGAATGACATCATTTATGTCGGCTTGTGTAACGTTCAGCGTAAGACTACGCTAACGACAACCCAGTTACTGCAGCAGTTGCACCAATCCGATTCAGCTTTAGTTGCTACCTATACCTTCTCCATAACAATAGAGAACAAAATGATAGGCGGCAGACTCATGCAATGGGTAGAGGCAAGTTGTTCTGATGATTCAGGAACACCAACATTTCAAAATATAGTGTCAATCACAACCGTTTTTTCGCGACAGCAGAAGTATGAGCCTTTGTGTCAGAAACTATGCAAAACAATTGACATAGCGTTCCGACGTGATTTGTGAAAAAGATGAGTTGTGAAACGTGCGACCCGTCGGGTCGCACGTTTCACAATCCAAATAGGATTGCTATAACTGCACTTTGAACGATTGGGGGCAGTGCGACTGTGCCTTTACGAGACTTAGTGTCGCTGAATATGGTGCTAAAGTCAGTAGTTTCACTAAGAGTTCATTAAAGATTAATTAATCGCGCAAAGAAGTTAGATTTCCATGAACTCTTAGCAAATTGCAGGGGTGAATCCGTTGATGCCTGTTCAATTGGGCGTATGGAAAGCATTTTGAATCGTCTATTTATCCAGATTTAAGACGTTGCGCTGGCCTTGTCAGAACCCTCTACTCCTTGCACAAGGGAGACTATTTTTTCACCTCGACTGAGTTTTACGAGGCGATCGCCCTGGTCATCTTTGGTATGTATCTTGATCGTGTTCACTGCACATCGGATTAGGCGATCGCTACTGCTGAGTAGCAAAATTTTATCGTGATCTGAAACACCCGCAATTCCAATTAAGGTATCCGTCTTTGCGGAAAAGACGATCGCCTGCAATCCCAGATCACCGCGATTACCAAGGCGTAGTGCTGTTACAGGCAGCCGTTTGGCGTATCCTTGGGCTGATACTAATAACACGTTCTGGTGGTTTTGTAGGACTGTGCATCCTGCCAGTCGTTCTTTCTTCATGAGTCGCACGGCGGACACCCCCTGGGAATTCCGACTCATGTAAGGCAACTGTTCATCATCAACCATAAATCGCAGAACCCGTCCGCCCGGTGTTGCCAGCACCAGCTGATCGCCCGACTGCGCCAAGACAACGTGGCTCAACTCATCTCCCTCCTTCAATTTCAAAGCCGTCAGCCCACGGGCGGTCATGCTGGCAAACTCGGATAGCGGTAAGCGCTTGATTTTACCCTGGTGGGTGATCAGTAGAAGATCGGTGTCTTCAAACTGGGCAGGCATGAGGAGTTGAGTGGCGATCGCCTCCTCGTTCTCATGAACCGTATTCGGCAGCAGGGTCATGACGTTAGTTCCCCGGGAGTTGCGGGGGGTGGGAGGGATGTCGGCGACATTGATGGCATAAGCCTTGCCGCTGCGCGTAAAGACCAGCAGCGTTTGCTGGGTCGTAGTCATTTCAACCTGGAGGGTGGGATCGTCCACCTCCTCCCATGTGCCGAGCAGTTCCTCCTGCTTTGCCTGTTGACGCTTGTAAGACCGGGGGGAGAGGCGACGCACATATCCCCGCTGGGTAAACTCCAGCACGACCTCTTCTTCAACGGTTTCTGCTTCTTCAACAATCTGGGCAATGCGTGCCGATTCTTCTTCCTTCTCAGCGTCGCTTTGAATGCGGGTACGGCGATCATCTATAAATTTCTTTTTGAGCGATCGCAATTCTTTTTTCAATGCCTTGAGCAATTCCCGGCGATTGCTGAGGAGCAATTGCAACTGCTGGCGGCGTTGATTCAGGTCTTCAAACTCGGACTGAATATTTTGTTGTTCTAACCCTGTGAGGCGGCGCAGAGGCATCGCGAGGATGGCATCGGTCTGCCGTTCGGTGAGGTCAAACTGATTCTGCAAGGTAATCTTGGCCGTTGTGCCATCGGGAGCATTCCGGAGAATATCAATGACATCATCCAGGTAGGATAGAGCCACCAGCATCCCATCGAGAACGTGAATGCGTTGCTCAACGCGCTCTAGATCGTGACTGTATTGACGAGTCAGGGTTTCTTCGCGGAAATCGAGGAAGTGCTGCAAGATGTCCTTGAGGCTCATCTGCATGGGCTGACCGTTAGCTAATGCCAGCAAAATTACCCCAAAGTTGCTTTGGAGTGGCGTCAATTTATATAAATTGCCCAGAATCCGCTCTGGGGATGCCTCTCGCTTGAGTTCAATCACAACGCGCATCCCGTCGCGATCGCTCTCATCCCGAATATCGGAAATCCCGTCCAATCGCCCCTGGTTGGTGAGATCGGCAACTTTCTCAATCCAAGCCGCTTTATTGACTTGATAGGGTAATTCTGTCACCACGATAGCGGTGCGTCGTTGGCGGCCTCGCCCCCCTGGGATTTCTTCAACGCCAGCGATCCCTCGCACGGGAATGCTGCCTCGCCCCGTAGTGTAGGCTTCCCGGATGCCCTCAGTACCGACGATCTCTCCGCCAGTGGGGAAATCGGGACCCGGAATGTATTCCATCAATTCTTCTATCGTGATGGACGGTTGATCGATCATCGCAATCAGCCCATCAATCACCTCACCCATGTTATGGGGAGGAACATTGGTGGCCATCCCCACGGCAATTCCGGAACAGCCATTCAGCAGCAGCATTGGAAGCTGGGCAGGGAGGACAACGGGTTCCTGTTGGGAGTTGTCAAAGTTGGCGATGAAATCAACGGTGGCTTCGCTAACCTCGGCAAGAACGGCTTCATGGCTGATCGGAGCCAGACGGGTTTCGGTGTATCGCATGGCCGCGGGTGGATCATTGTCTACCGATCCAAAGTTGCCGTGACCCGCCAGTAAGGGATAGCGACTGGAAAAATCTTGCACCATCCGCACGAGGGCGTCGTATACCGCCTGATCCCCGTGGGGATGGTATTTACCCAGTACGTCCCCCACAACACGCGCACATTTGCGGTAGGGGCGATCGGGCGTTAACCCTAGCTCATGCATGGCATAAAGAATACGGCGATGTACGGGTTTGAGGCCATCACGTACATCGGGTAGAGCCCGACCCACGATCACACTCATGGCATATTCAAGGTACGATCGCTGGACTTCAGTATGAAGTGGAGTTGCAACGATTTGTCCTGACGAAAGAAAGTTAAGCTGCCGTGCCATGAATTCAGTCCTCTGGGTCTATCCTCTACTTGAAGACAAGTCTGTGTTGAATACTAGGTTAAAGCGGTGGATTGAAAAAGGGTCTAATATCTGTGATGTAGCCGTTGTGTTTGTTGCTAAGGCGATGGGAGACATCAAGAATCTCACGTTTCATAGAGAGCCTAAAGTATAGGGGGTATGATGCTTTTTTGCATCTTGCATTGAAAGATAAGCATGAAGCTTTGATGTAGACATATGGGTCTTTTCGCTCCGATGCTGGGAGGGCGTGGGTGGGCATAGCGGTTATACCACAGGAAATTCAGCATGCAGAGGGTCATCAATCCATCTAAAAACCATCTAAAAAACTAATCTTCACAGTCTCTAGGGAGTGTTTACGGTAGGCATGTCACGGTAGGCTTATCACTATAGGGGCTTGTTCACTATAGAGTGTAATGCCTTGCGGCAATTTTACAGGCTGGTTAGGAAAAGACACTCTAGAACTTGAGAACCTGTTCTGGGACTCTGATGCCCCATTGAAGGAGAAAAACGCCTGGATACGAGGATTGCAAGGGGAGACGTTATGCAAACGGTGTTAATCGTAGAGGATGATTTAGTGAATGCGCGTGTATTCTCTAAGATTTTGATCAAACGTGGAGGATTCGCCGTTAAACACACGGAAAACGTGGACGAGGTGATGAAAATTGCTGAAGCACGGGAAGCCGACATCATCCTAATGGATGTTTCGCTATCTCGCAGTGTGTATCAGGGGCAGCCCGTGGACGGCATTCGGATCACGCAGATGTTGAAAACAAATCCGCAAACGGCTGACTTGCCCATCATCTTAGTGACAGCCCACGCTATGGAAGGGCATCGTGAACACTTCCTCAAGCAAAGCGGTGCAGATGACTACATCTCTAAACCCGTGGTCGATCACCAGGGATTTGTGGATCAAATTAAGGCGCTCTTGCCTCAGGAGTCATAGCACACACGTATTATAGTACATGAAAACTATTAGAGATAGTCAAAAAGCCTGCGATCGCCGTGAATGAGGTATGGGGGTATGGGGGCGAATTAAGCGGTAGTGTAGAGCAGAATGCTGGGATTGGGTATGATTCCAACTTTGAAGTTTGAGTTGTCCGGTTCACGTTGAACATAGGTGGCTTCGTCAACGGTTTCAGCATCCCATTCGTAGCAGTCATGTAGGAAGCTACTTTGAAAATGCCTAATGGTGATTCCGGGAGTAATGCCGTTGCCTCGTGAACCATTGCCTTGAAAATAGATTCTCATCCTGCGGGGTGACGTTATCGCGTCATGGACGATTGATATGACACTGCTAAGTGGAACAAAGTATGTTTAGAAACGACATGGTTGCTAGATCAGACCCTGCGGATTTTTAAGGAGTGAAAGCTGTGATTCGGGGACACGCGCAATCGCATTGGACACGGCGTTGGCTGTGGGTTGGGATGGGACTGGCGATCGCCATCTTACTGCATCCTCTCTTATCCGTTGCCCAGCCTGCCATGCCGTCTGCCTACAGAGCCTTGCCGGAACTGCGAGGCGTTTGGCTCACGAACATTGACAGCGAGGTGCTGTTTTCCCAACAGAATTTGCACCAGGCGATGCAACGCTTACACCGTTTGAACTTTAATACCGTCTACCCGACAGTTTGGAACTGGGGATACACGCTCTACCCCAGTGCTGTGGCAGAGCAGGCGACAGGCGTCGGGATTGATCCGCATCCAGGATTGCGCGATCGCGATATGTTGCAAGAAGCGATTACCGAAGGACATGCGCTGGGGATGGCCGTGGTTCCGTGGGTGGAATTTGGCCTGATGGCTCCTGCCGATTCGGAACTGGCTGCCCGCCATCCCGATTGGATCACGCAACGTCAGGATGGGAGTCAGATCGTGATGGAAGGGGAGCATCCACGGGTGTGGCTGAATCCGAATCATCCACAGGTGCAAAACTTGATGATCGACCTCGTGAGTGAAATTGCCGCGAACTATGAGGTGGACGGCATCCAATTTGATGATCACTTCGGGATGCCTGTGGAATTGGGGTACGACGATTACACGATCGCCCTCTACCAACAGGAGCATAATGGGCAGTCTCCACCCACGGACGTTACCGATCCGGAGTGGGTTCAGTGGCGGGCAGATCAGATTACAGACCTGCACAAGCGCGTGTTCTACGCCATTAAGGCAAACCGTCCCGATTGCCTGGTGGCGCTCTCGCCCAATCCCCGTGAGTTTGCCTACGAAACCTATTTGCAGGACTGGTGGCGATGGGAGCGGGAAGGGTTGGTCGAGGAGATCATTATCCAAATTTATCGCAGTGACCTCGATCGGTTTGTGGAGGAGTTAGAGCGCCCTGAAATTGAACCCATCCGAACCCACATTCCGTTGGGAATTGGGGTGTTGACAGGGCTGAAGAATCGTCCTGTCGATATGGCGATAGTTCAAGACCAGGTGAAAACGGTACGAGAACGCGGGTTTGCCGGGGTCTCGTTTTTCTTTTATGAATCCTTGGGCGATCGCGATCGCTCGTTTCGGGTGCTGTTTCCCACGCCCGCTGCGCGTCCATCGGTGCTGGATAAACGATCGATGCCGATTCGTTGGCCTGTGCCTGTTTCCGCTTAAGCATGACCCAGGAGTCTACCGTGTCGAGAATGTCCGCTTGGGGCAACTTGAGTCGTTTCATGGCGTTGCGATCGACGAGAAAACGCGGATCGCTGTTGCGCTGCCATTGTTGACGCAATCGCTGATCGGATACGGCTAGAACCTGGCGATCGCTATAAAAGTTCAGGGATGGACGGTTATGGGGATGGGAGGTGTAGATGACCTGTTCTGGTTCGCTGTACTGTTGCACCATCGCCGCGACAGGCTTGACCGGATAATCTTCCGCCAACTCCCAAACCCAGTGATGGGAGACCATCAGCCCTAGCAGTGACACATACATACCCCACAGCAGAATTATCACAAACTGGCGATCGCGTTGCAGTAAGAGTACTGTAGCCACGGTCATGGTGAGTCCTACCGCTCCTAACGTAAGCTGCAAGTCTCGTTCAGGGGGCACACTAAACAGACCAAAGTAAAGGCTGCCGAGCCACCCTACAATGCCAATCAGACCGATCAGCAGCGGCCAAGCAAGGGGAATATCCGTGGGGCGCTCGCCATCCGTCAGCACTGAAGATTTCTGCCAAATTTGACTCAGCGGGACAGCAGCGGCAAGGGCGATCGCCGGATACACCGGAAGCACGTACCAGGGCAACTTGGTACTCATGATCGAAATGACGCCCAGGTAGCCAATCGTCCACACCAGCACCAGCTTTGCCCAACTGAGGGTGCGATTCCGCCAAGCCATCTGAAAGGCTGGGGGCACAAAGAGCAGCCACGGCCAGCCGTATTTCAAAATTTCCAGTAGGTAGTACCAGGGGGGGCCGGAATTATTTTCCACCGACTCCACAACCCGATTAAAGGATTGGGTCATGAGATGGGTTTTGAGGAAAACCTCGCCGTAGTGCATCCATTGCGCCGTGTACCAAAGTAGTGCCGGGATTACCCCCAGGAAAATGCCGAGCCAGAGATACAGCGACCGGAGCAGGCGGGGAGAATCCCACAGCAAAAAGGTGATCGCGATCGCCCCCAACAAAATGGCGATAATGCCTTTGGTCAGGGCAATCAGCCCCAAGCCTACGCCGATTCCCAAAGCCCACCGGGGATCACGCCGCGATCGCAGCACACACCACATGGTCAACAAGAAGAAACAGACGACGGCACCATCCAGCATCGCAAGGCGACCATGGCGTACCACGGGCAACATCGTGAGGTAAATTAACGCCGCGAACAGGGCGGGCGATCGCCGCATGAAAACTTCACGCCCGATCCCATAGAGCAACGGCACGGAACACGCAGTCAGGAGCGCGCTCGGCAACCGACTCGTCCACTCATGGACGCCTCCCAAATGGTACGTGGCCGCAATCAGCCAATGCATCAACAGGGGCTTGTTCAGGTACGGTTCGCCATGCACCGTGGGATACAGCCATGCGAGGGAGCCAGGGCTTGCCCGCCAAATTTCCCGCGCCACCTGGGCGACGGTTCCCTCATCCCAGTCCCGCAGGGGCAGGTTGCCCAACGCAATTGTATAGAGGGCAAGAGCCGCAATCAGCAGGCTGATGACTAAAAGCGGTTCAGACCACTGTTCAATCTGATCAATCCAGTGCCGACGATTCAGAGCCGAAGCGTGCCGATGCATAGGTGTAAACCTTCGGAAGAGTCGCGAGAGAGGGTGAACTTCGCCATGATATCCCCTCTGCTGTGAATGATTGGAAAATTCTAAGCAACCCGATGATGATCTGATACCAATTCTCTAAATAAGCGCTACAGATAATTGAGGAGGGGCGTGGGGAACGTAGTTCTCCACAAGGGGGCACAGCCCCCTTAACCCCCATCTATAACCGGAATTTTTGAAATTGGTATGAGGCGATCGCCAACGGCATCGATCACGCCGAAACAGTCTCGAACTCCGGCAAGGTGCCCCGCTTCCGAATCATAACGTTGACCTCCATGCCCAGGTAATCGCCAGCTTCGCCAAACCAAGAGCCAGAGAGGGGTATCACTTGACCTGGGTGACGGGCGATCGCCACTGGAATCAAATCGAAGCCTGCCGTAATTCGGTTCGTGGGATCATAGCTCCGCCACCCGGCACCGGGTAGGTATACCTGTAACCATGCGTGGGTTGCGCCTGAACCGGTCATGCCGACCTCACCGCCGTCGAGGGCATCATCGTAGAGATAGCCGCTGATAAACCGACAGGCAAATCCTAAACGGCGCAAGGCTTCCATCATCAGCCACGCATAATCACGGCAGGTACCCGACTGCAACCGCAGCGTTTCGTCAGGCGTTTGCGTGCCTTCCGTCTCGCGGGCTTGATATCCTAGGGTGTTGTTGATGGTATCCATCATCCGTTGGAGTACATCCAGGGTATTGTCTTGATCCCCCGCCACAAAGTGCTTGGCCCAAGCGGCAACACGTCCCTCTGGATCGGGGCTATGAGGCCGCATGAAAATGGATAAATCCGTCCATTCATCGGGGGTATACTGCACGGGCACCTCCTCCGCCCGACTCTCCAGAGAAAAGTCTGCGATCGCCTTAACGCCAAAATGTTCTCCGGTGAGTCGATAGGTCACCGTTAAGGCATCCGCAGGTTCACTCAATTGCAAAACGGCCACACTATTCGAAAGAGTATCCATCATCCAGCGCACCTGGGATGGAACGCTGGTTTCCAAGGAATAATGCAAGAGGCGGCCATTATGCCCTGCCCGTGGCAAGAAAATAGCGCGGTGTTCGCCGAAGGTCACGGGCTGCCTGTAGCGGTAGGTAGTGATGTGCTCTAGGTCATAAATAACAGTCATTGCGCCGGATTCCACCCCATCCTACACCGTTTCAATATTGACGCCGCCATCCGCACCAATCCAGGCAACTTGGCGAATGGACCGTTGCTGGGCATGGAGCCGTACCGTGTCCCGATCAGCTCCGTCGTTGAGATACACTTCTGCACGGACTAAGGCAGCGGCGGTGCGAATTTTACGGGCATAGGCAAAGGCATGACTGTAGGCTTGGGGAGTTGTCGGAACCACAAGCCAATCACTGGCTGGCGTTTCCGAGGGTAAGAGTCCGGTGGGCAGCATGAGCTGATGCAACTCGCTAATATCCAGGGTGAAGCCAATCCCCGGTTCGCTCTGTCCGTTGGGATGATAAAGACCCAGCAACTGGTCGTAGCGTCCGCCTTGACCGATCACGCGCTGCCCACTGCTGCTGGCACTGACCACTTCAAACACGATGCCCGTGTAGTAATCAAACGTGCGAATTAGGCTGAGATCCAGCACGAGGGATGCGCCTTGATCACCCTGAGCAAACTCTGCATTGTCAGCCAGCAATTCCACCAGAGATTTGAGATTATTAACCGCTGCCCGCTGGTCTGGATTGAGGTCTAGGCTGGATACCCGTTGCAAAACATCGGCGGGATGCCCGCGCAAGTCCAGTAGCATCAAGGCATGTGATCGCTGCTCTGCTGATAGGGGCAGTTCGTCCAGGGCGATCCGATCGAGATTGGCGATCGCTTCCCGCACCGCATCCCGGATATCAGCAGGGAAACTAGAGAGGAGCGATCGCGTCAGTCCGGCATCCCCCAGGATCAAGCACCATTGATTCAGTTCAAGCTGGGTTAAGCAATCGGCCAAAAGGAGTAGAACCTCAGCATCGGCAACCGTGCCGCTGCTCCCCAGAAGTTCGGCTCCCGCCTGGTAGAACTCATGCTGGCGATTGTGGTGTTGACCGGGCGATCGCCGGAAAACGTTGGCGTTGTAGTACAGTCGCTGCGGTCGGGTACTGCGCGCCATGCGGGTGGCGGCGGCTCGTGCAATGGATGCAGTGAGTTCTGGGCGCAATCCCAAAAACTCATCATCCATCCCCTGCACCTGAATAACGGTTGATCGCTCAATCGCTCCCCCTGCCATTAATGTGTCGATGCGCTCTAGGGTCGAGGTGATGATGCGGTGGTAGCCCCAGCGCTGAAAGACTTGCTGGATACGAGTTTCGATCCAAATCTTTTGGGCCACATCCAGGGGAAACAGATCGCGAGCACCGGTAGGAGGCTGGTAAATCATGCGTTTGAAGTCAACATTGAGGCAAAGTAACAGTATGTGCCTGACAGCGCAAGCCCAGTTCAAGGTTGGCCGTCTCTCACTAGCGTACTGGACGACGACCCCAATTATGATGTAATCCCTTGATCCTGAGTAAGCCGAAAATCAATCTTACTTCTTCTTGCCGCCAAATAGGCCAAACAGCCCGCCACCAGGTTTTGAATCCGATGCCTTAGCCCTCGGATCTGACTGCTTGGACGGAGAGGCCGCATTCGGATCGAGCGATCGCAGTCCGGCCTTCGCAATGTCATCCTGGGGATTAAGTTCCAAGGCTTTGCTGAAATAGATTTTCGCCATGGTAGGCTGCTTCGTTTTCAGGTAAATTGCGCCCAGACGACTATGGCAGTCTGCGTTGGTGGGTTTGATCTTAAGGGCTTCTCGCAATTCCAAAATGGCTTTGGCATAGTCCCGTTTTTTCTCAAACCCTTCCGAGCGCCGGATAAAGCTATCCACGAGTTCATCCCGGCTCGGCACAGTGGGATTTTTCGCCGAAGGGGACGCGATAGGGGCAGTGGAGTTAGCACTGGCTGCTTTCGGAGTCGGCGCTGTTCCTGTGCTACCTCGCCGCATCAAATAGACCAGATTAAGCTCACTGACTTGACCGATCACTGTTAGCATTTGATCCAAATCATCGTACTGGCTCTCTGTCAAATCAGCTAGGGAGGTTGTGTAGAGGTGTTCTAGATTTGGCGAAGAAGCAAGCTGTCGTGCCCGATCACTCGTCAACATAATGGTTTCCTGCTGTCGCTGAGCTTCCTCCCCCTTTATCTTGAGCAAAATCATCTGCTCCGCAAAATTCTTCTCTTGAGATAAAAACTCATAGGACGGGTTCACCAATTTTGACAAAAGCTCATGAGCCCGCTGGCGATCGCCATCATCTTTAAGGGCTGAACTGTCCGGATGAAGCCGTCGCGCAATTTTCAAATACCGTTTGCGAATTTCTTTAATGTCTGCATCCACCGATACGCCAAGCACAGCGTGATGATCGGTGAAATCCAGTCCGAATAAGCCTTGCTCTAATTTGAACACCATGCTGCACTATCTCAAGGGTGAGGATGACCGATCGATAACCAGCGTTTAGGAAACGCGTCTGCTAGATCACAATGAGGGTTGAATGAATTCTAGCAAAGGTTTCACGTTCAGGAGTTGGGTACTTAATGCCGAATGAATGCGTCCATTGGTGGCTAAGATGCGCCCTGTTTCTAGTTTAAGCTCGCGACCGTCATACGCAGTAACTTGGCCTCCAGCCTCTTCCACCAGGACGACACCTGCGGCCAAATCCCACGGGGATAGCCCCCGCTCCCAGTACCCATCCAAGCGTCCACAGGCGACATAGGCCAGATCAATCGAGGCGGATCCTCCCCGCCGCACTCCCTGGGTGAGGTGGGTGAGGTGGCAAAATTCGGCATAGTTGTTATCCGGTGTTTCACGGCGATCGTAGGCAAATCCCGTCACTAACAAGCTTTTTGCCAGGTCTGCCGTTCGGGAAACCTGCATCGGCTGTCGGTTGCGCGTTGCGCCTAAGCCTTTGGCCGCCCGGAATAGCTCGTTATGAAAGGGATCAAACACTACACCAACAGAGGGAATCCCGTCAATCAGCAGACCAATGGAAACCGAGAAGAAGGGATACTGATGGGCGTAGTTGGTGGTACCGTCCAGGGGATCGATCGCCCACCGAAACGGATTGGACGGATCGCCCAGTGCGCCGGATTCCTCGGCCAAGATGGCATGGGATGGACAATGGCGTTGAATCACGCTAAGCACGGCAGCTTCGGACGCTTGGTCTGCTTCGGTTAACAGGTCACCGGGCCGTCCTTTCTCATGGATGGACTCTAGCTTGCCCCAATAGGCTTGCAGTTGCGCACCGCCAGCGAGAGCCGCCTCGGTTGCGATGTCTAGAAATACTTGCAGGTCGGTGGGTTGGGTCATGCTAGCCTTAATCCTCGTCTAGGGGCAGTCCCCGGCGCACTTTGCCTTGACCGAAGTAACGACCGAACTGGAGTTCATACACTTCGTCTTCGTCTTGGGTTTCCACTTCGAGATCGGAACGCGGATAGCTCACACACAGTAGGGCGTATCCTTCGTCTTGCAAGCTGGTGGAAAGTCCCATTGCTTCCGGTTGATACAACTCTCCAGAAAGCACACGAACGGCGCAGGCCGTACAAGCCCCATTCCGGCACGAGAAGGGTAAGGTAACGCCTTGGTTTTCGGCACTATGGAGGATGTAGCGATCGCTCGGTACGCGCACAGAGTGCTGGGTACCTGTTTGGCGATTGTGGATACAGATTGAAAATGTGTCAGCGGCTGGATCGGTCATGATAAAGCAATACAGTAGAAAACTAAAGGTAACGCGGGAGTGGGCAGAGGCCATGACGGTGCAGCGTCGTCTACGTCAGTTACCGTAACTCAAATTCTGCGTGGTCGAAATCAGGGCTACTAGGTATGTATCATAGACTGTTAAGCGGATCAGTATGGGGGCGATCGCCAAAGAAAATTTCGCCAATGTTTCCATAACCCCCTGAACTCTGGTAACATACCTATCTTGTGGGTTGAATTTAGCACGCTTAAATTCACTCAAGGTTACGCACAATTTGGAGAGATGGCCGAGTGGTTGAAGGCGCAGCACTGGAAATGCTGTTTAGGGCAACTTAACGAGGGTTCGAATCCCTCTCTCTCCGTCAAAATGAAGGGGGCACACGTGAAAATGCGCCCCCTTCAGATCTTAAGGTTTGGGTTAAAAATACCCTTCTAGGAATGAGAATAAAGTATAGTGCTAGCCATATCGGTTAGGACATTTTGGTGGGGCGGCTTCGCCGCCCCACCAAAATGTCCATGTCCTAAGCTAGCTGGCAACAGCTATAAAACCACGTTTTGCAGTGTTAGGCGATCGCCGTAACGCATTCAATTCCCAGGAACAATGCGTTACGCTGCGCTAGCGCCTCCTAACCCAAGAATCCGGACTTAATTAAATCCACAACCTTTACCAACCCTCTGGATTAAAATTACCGATGATGTCCTTGGGCAAGGTCTTAAATCCCTTGTTCTGCAATCCAAGCCGGAAGTAAGAGTACCTATTAGCTGGCAAGGTATTCCCGCACCTGCCCCTTACGCTTCCGCAGCTTTGAAAGGGCTTCTCGCTCTATCTGGCGCACTCGTTCGCGGCTGATGCTGAGGCGATCGCCAATTTTAGCCAACGTCATCGATTGACCATCTTCTAGGCCGAATCGCATGGACAACACTTGCTGCTGTTGGGGAGTCAATTCTGCTAAAAGCTCTTTAAGCTCTGTTTGCAGAGCAGAATGAGCCGCAAACTCCTCTGGAGAAGGCCCCGTATCCTCTAGCAGCTCGCCTAGTTCCGTATCTTGGTTATCCCCCACCCGTAGATCTAGAGATAGCGGCAGTCGCGACTTTTCGAGATACTCCCGGACTTGCTTGGGGGTGAGATCCAACTCTTCCGCAAGTTCAGCAACCGTCGCCGCACGACCCAGGGTCTGCGCTAACTGACGCTGTACTTTCTTAATTTTATTTAACTTTTCCGTGATGTGAATCGGCAGGCGAATGGTGCGTCCCTTTTCAGCGATCGCCCGTGTAATAGCTTGCCGAATCCACCAATAGGCATAGGTTGAGAAGCGGTAGCCCTTGGTGGGATCAAACTTCTCCACACCCCGCTGCATCCCGATCGTGCCTTCCTGAATCAAGTCCAGCAGATCTAGGTTGCGCTTGATGTACTTTTTCGCCACGGAAACCACGAGGCGCAAATTCGCCTCCACCATTTTGCGCTTGGCGAGTTCCCCTTGGGCGATCGCTTTTTGCAGGGCGTCTTCGGTCATTTCGGCCTTTGTCGCCCATTCAGTTAACGTTGGCTCCCGATCAAGGCTTTCTGCCAACTGATCGCGCACCGCATTCAGAGCAACTAATTGCTGAACCTGCTTGCCCAAAACAATCTCTTGCTCGTGGGTAAGTAGGGGAACACGACCAATTTCCCGGAGATAGGCACGTACTGGATCGGTAGAGTTGCTAGTCACTTTCATAGGATCTTTTGGGAGGCTGCGTTGAGGGACATGATGATGTGAAAAACGGTTGGGCAATCCAGTCATTAAAACCAGGCTGGACAGTATCTTGACAACCATTGATATGGAATTAAATTCGTACAGTCAGCGACTGCAAACGTTAATTGGGAGAAAAACTATCCGCGAGAAAGCTTTAATTTCCGGTAGAAGTGTCCGCTGCATTTCACACGCGGCTAATCAGGAACTATTGAGACCAAGATTTAGGCACTTCCGCTAACCTCGTTGGATACATGAGTAATCCCGTACCCAACGAAATGGATAAGCACCCACTCCTATGACCTGTGTATTCCCAATGAATTACCCCAGCAAAAATTCAATTGCGTCAGCTTGTGTAAATAATTGTAACATTCCTGAGAGTAGATGCATACCCCTAAGGGTATAGGTTTGTATGGATAATAGGATTCTTATCTTTTAATAGCTAAGGCTATTGTCTTTCTTGATCACCAACTGCATCCTATAAAACAAAACAGGCAGTGCCATCTTCTGTGAGAAGGATTGGCAAACATAATTCCAATTTTCTTAACAATTGAATTGGGGTAAAAGGCTGCATAGAGCTGCGTAGATCTGATATGGTTTTAGTACGAAGGTACTAAAACTTTGTTCTTATCATACCCTGCGAACAGCGCTTATGCTAGTGTCCTTGCGGATTGAAGATTTTGCCCTGGTCGATCGCCTAACGATTGAGTTTGGGGCTGGCCTGAATATTCTCACCGGAGAAACAGGAGCAGGCAAATCGATCGTTTTAGATGCGCTGGATGTGGCCTTGGGTGGGAAGGTTAGCAGCCGAATGCTGAGGGCCGGCTGTGAACGAGCGCTGGTAGAAGCCACCTTTGCCCTCAATCCCGACTTGATTGCGTGGCTGGATGAACAACAGATTGAGCGCATTGATGAAACCTCGCTCGTCTGTAGCCGCGACATGGTAGCTAGTCCCAATGGTGTTCGTAACCGATCGCGCGTGAATGGCATCCTGATGAATCGCCAGCAAATGCAATCGTTGCGCGAAAAGCTGGTTGAGATTACCGCCCAGGGGCAAACCACGCAGTTAGGTCAATCAAGCTTGCAACGAGAATGGCTAGACGGATTTGGCGGGAGTGCGTTGCTGACTCAGCGGGAGTATGTGAGCCGAGCCTATGGGGAGATGCAGCGATCGCTCCAAGCCCTCGAAAAACGTCGCCAGGTGGAACATCAGCGTTTGCAGCAGCTTGATTTGTTTGAGTACCAAGCCCGTGAACTAGCTGCCGCCATGCTGGATGATCCGAATGAGATGGAGCAGCTTGAGCAAGAGCGGCAACGGCTGAGCCATAGTGTAGATTTGCAGCAGCATAGCTATCAGGCGTATCAGATTCTCTATCAAAACGACAGCGGTGGGGTGGCCTGTGCCGATTTGTTGGGGCAAGCGGAGGCTGTGCTGCAAGATATGGTGCAGTACGATCCAGGCATTGAGTCGATTTTGGAGATGGTGACCAGTGCGCTAAATCAGGTGGAGGAGGCGGGACGAGCCATTAATGCCTATGGGGAATCCCTGGAAACCGATCCAGAACGGTTGCAGATCGTGGAAGAACGCCTGGTGCAGCTTAAGCAGATTTGCCGGAAGTATGGCCCCACCTTGGCGGAGGCGATCGCCCATAGTCAGCAGGTGCAGGCCGACTTGGATAAGCTGAGCGATCACGGTCAATCGTTAGAAGTTCTCGAAGAACTCTATACCCAGCGTTATGCAGCATTGGAAGTAGCCTGTGCTGCCCTAACCGATCTCCGGAAACAGGCCGCCGCGACCCTGGAACAGCAGTTGTTGGCTGAACTGAAGCCGCTGGCGATGGAAAATGTGCAGTTTCAGGTAGAAATTGCCGCTTGTCCCTTTTCCGCCACTGGAGGCGATCGCGTCATCTTCCTGTTCAGTCCCAATCCGGGTGAACCGCTCCAGCCCTTGTCTGAAACGGCATCGGGTGGCGAAATGAGCCGATTTTTACTGGCACTCAAAACTTGTTTGTCCCAGGTGGATCGAGTGGGGACGATGGTGTTTGATGAGGTGGATGCGGGCGTTTCAGGACGGGTGGCGCAGGCGATCGCCGAAAAACTGCACCAGATTAGTCGTCGGCAGCAGGTGCTATGCGTCACCCATCAACACTTAATTGCAGTGAAGGCCGATTACCACTTCCATGTTCGCAAAGAGATTGTGGACGAGGTGGCCGTTCTGTCGGGGGATGATGCAGTGCGAACGGTGGTTAGGGTTGCGGCGTTGGATGATCGTCAGCGCGTGGAGGAATTAGCACAACTGGCTGGCGGATCAAATAGTGATGAAATGCTGGCGTTTGCGGAATCGCTCCGGAGTCAGCAAAACGATCTCGCTGGAGAGACCGTCGATCAACCGAGCGATACAGCTACACCGCCAGTCGTCCTATCCGTCGTTCAAGGTAAGAAAACCTCCCCTCGAAAGGGATCGTCATCTCGATCCCGGTCGTCGAGCAAGCGATCGCCTAAAGCCCTGTAATTCTCATGGGAATCCTCACATTTTGTAACGATTGACGGGGGTAGGTTTTGGGAAGGGTTAGCCTGAAGCTACTTGGACGTGGATAGGGACTCAAGTTAGGACTATGCGGTGGGGCGATCGCGTCACCTTTGTAATCAGCGTTGGGGTGGTCTGCGGTTGGATACCTGCGGTTCAGGCCCAGATTCGACCGGATGACACCCTATCAACCCCCTCCCGTGTGGACGAACGTCGCCCAGGACGATTTGTGATTCGAGAGGGCACGCGGCGCGATCGCCTATTGTTTCATAGCTTTAGGGAATTCTCCGTACCCAATCGGGGGGAGGCATCGTTTCGGGGCATTGACCCTGCCGTTGATTTGATCTTGATGCGCGTGACCGGGAATGCAGCCTCGTCCATCAACGGTGCCATTGAGATTTTGCAAGAGAACGGAAGGCTCAGCAATGCCGATGTGTTTTTGCTAAATCCCAACGGCATTGTGTTTGGGCGGAATGCGTCGTTGCGATTGGGAGGCTCGTTCCTGGCAACAACCGCAGAGAGTTTCCGGTTTGAAGATGGGACTGTGTTTAGTGCGGCAAATCCCCAAGATGCCCCTATTTTGAATGTCAACGTGCCTATTGGGCTTCAGTTTGGTCAGCGTCCGGGCAGCATAGAAAATGCCTCTTTAGTCGATGCTACGGGGGATAGATTTATTGATGGGTTAACGGTTTTACCACGTCAAACGCTGGCACTGGTCGGTGGGAATCTTTTATTTTCGGGAGGCGCGGCAACGGCACCGAGCGGACGAATGGAGTTAGGGAGCATAGGGGAGGATGGCTTTATTGCCATTGCACCGACGGCATCCGGGTTTCAGCTTGACTATTCAGAAACCTCCACGTTTCAGAATATCCGCTTTGAGGGGTTCGCAACGGTGGTGGTGGATGGAGATGGTAGTGCAGGTTTACAGATTCAAGGCGATGAGGTCGTTCTTGCAGATGCGTCTTTATATCTACCACCACCTTCGGAGTAGGGGATGCCGGGAATCTGCGGGTGAGGGTTAATCGGGCAGAGTTATCGGGCAGTGCAACCCGCAACGGTCGTCTGATTAAGGGAGATTTGGGACAGCGCTACGGTAGCGGTTTGTATACGAGTGCCGAACTCAACTCCACTGGGGAGGGTGGCGATCTGGTGTTTGAAGGGAATCAGCTTTCGCTGAGCGATGGAGCGGTTTTCCAAACCGTGACGTTAGAAATCGCAGTTTAAAATAGGCGATCGCGCCACTAAAGCCTCCCACCGCTTTATCTACAACGACACCAGCGGCTATCTCTATTTTGATCGAGATGGAACGGGAGCACTTGCCCCTGTGGCGATCGCCAAACTGGATAAAAAGCCTGACCTGTCTTATCAAGACATTCGCACCTTTGATGATGAGGCCGCCCAAGCCTTCGGGTCGTCCGGTATAATCGCAACGCCACCTACGGATACGATTTAGGACTCATCTATGATTACCCTCTCACCAAACTGGATGGAATGGCTCACCGTCTTCGGCTACATTGCCTTTGCCGGATTTGTATTTTGGCAAGTTATGGCGCGATCGCACCCCCCAAAGCGCTAGGGTTCCGTAACCCGATCCGCTGTCCCTGATCGATAGTCTCCACCATGGCGAACTGGTCATCAAAGATCGCCAAATTTGCCAGATACCCTGGTGCGATCGCCCCCATCTGATCATCCATGCCGAGCAGTTGCGCTGGATAAAGAGACGCCATGCGGAGGGCTTCATCCAGAGAGATATGCATGTGCTGAACGCAATTGGCGATCGCCTCCATCATCGTCAAGGCTGAGCCACCCAGGGTTCCCTCTGCCGAGATACATTTGCCATCGCGATAAAATACTTCCTGTCCCCCAATCCAGAAAGAGTCCATTTGGGTTCCGGTAGGAGGGGTCGCGTCTGTAACCAGGATCAGCTTCTCCCCCTTGAGCCGATGGGAAAGAGAAATGGACGCATCATGAACGTGCTGACGATCAGCAATGATCCCTGCGTAGATATCCGGTCGGTCAAAGGTCGCACCCACGACTCCGGGGCGTCGTCCCTGCCAAGGCGACATCGCGTTAAACAAATGAGTCACCATGCGAACACCCGCATCAAAACCAGCGATCGCCTCTTCATAGGTGGCATCTGTATGCCCAGCGGAAACGATAATCCCTGCCTCCGTTAAGCGTTGAATGTCTGCGACCGGAACCATCTCTGGCGCAAGGGTAACCAAACAGACAACCTCCCGTCCAGCCGCCGCGATGTGTTGGATCATGGCAGGATCGGGCGTGCGGACATAGGTTTCGTTGTGAATTCCCTTCCGTTTGGGATTGAGATAAGGCCCTTCGAGATGGAGGCCAAGTACCGACAAAGGATGGGTTTTGCGATAATCAGCGACAAGGGCGATCGCCTGTTCCATATCCTGATCCGAGGTGGTGATCAGGGTCGGCAGAAAGCTGGTTGTACCGCTCCTCAGATTTGTGCGGTGCATGGTGTCTAGGGTTTCAGCGGTGATCGTGTCGTTAAACATTACTCCCCCACAGCCGTTGAGCTGGAGATCGATAAACCCTGGAGCGACATGGCAACCCTGAAGATCAACTTGGGGGCAATCCGTCGGAAGCTGGGCGATCGCCACTACATCGACAATCCGTTGCCCGTCAATCAGCACCGCATGATTGGTCAGCGTGTCGGAGGAGGTATGGAGAATGCTGTGGGTTAGGGCGTACATGGTTTTGTTGGATTCTGTCACTGAAACTTAAGAAATGGGGATAAGGATGACGGCGTGGCATTGTGACCCCATCCTTCCATCCTAGAGTTAAGCCACACCAACGCATCTTGATGTCCCAAGTTTTACATCTATTGCTATCGAAATTGCTATCGTTAAGACATCACACAACTCAATGTCCCCCAGTTGTGAGCCCGTTGAGTACCCCTCCAAACGTCTTATCCCCAGAGGGTTTGGATACTCTCACCATAGTTCTATCGCTGAAGTCGCCATAGTCTGAATTAGGATGAGCATCATTAAAGGAACCCAGATTGGCGATTACGCGCCAGATTTTGAATTGCCCGCTACGGATGGCACTGTCCACCATTTGCGGCCTTACCTCGACAAGTATTACGCAGTAGCAGTCATTTTCATGGGCAATCATTGCCCCTACGTCCAAGCATCGTTAGAATTTCTCAAACATACCCAGCACGAGTTTGGGGAACACGGCGTCACACTCATCGGCATCAACGGCAACGATGAGCACCTCTCGCCAGACGATAGCTTTGAGCATATGAAGCAGTTTGCCACTCGGTTTCAGCTTAATTTCCCCTATCTGAGAGACACAACCCAGGACGTCACCCAAAGTTTTGGTGCGATTTGTACGCCAGAAGCGTTTCTGATTAACTCCAAAGGCATTGTGTGCTACCGAGGGGCGATCGCCGATAGCGCTCAAGCTACGACCATGAGTCAGTATTATCTCCGAGATGCGATCGCCCAACTGCTGACCGATCAATCCATCACAATCCCCTCAATCCAGGCGGTGGGATGCGCGATCAAGTGGCGAAATTTAGGGCACTGATGCCAAAGGGTGCGGCTCTGCTGTTATCTTTAATTGGAAACAAAATTTAAAGAGGACTCGTGGCATGGGGACGGCTTACCAGCGGATTCTGCTGAAACTGAGTGGTGAGGCGCTGATGGGTGACCTTGCCTTTGGAATCGACCCATCAGTGGTGCACAGTATTGCTGAAGAAATCGCCGAAGTCGTTCGTAGCGGTGTACAAGTTGCCATTGTGGTTGGAGGTGGCAACATCTTTCGTGGTATCAAGGGGGCAGCCGGGGGAATGGATCGAGCCACCGCTGACTACATTGGCATGATCGCGACGGTGATGAACGCCATGACGCTCCAGGATGCCTTAGAGCGATTGGAAATCCCCACTAGAGTCCAGACTGCCATTGAAATGCAGGAAGTTGCAGAACCCTACATCCGTCGCCGCGCGATTCGTCACCTCGAAAAGGGGCGAGTCGTGATTTTTGGGGCAGGTTCGGGAAATCCTTTCTTTACGACCGATACGACAGCAGCGCTACGAGCCGCCGAAATCAACGCCGAGGTTGTCTTCAAGGCCACCAAGGTGGATGGCGTCTATGACTCCGATCCCAAGAAAAACCCAGCGGCGCGTCGGTTCATCAGCTTGACCTATAGCCATGTCTTGACCCACGATTTAAAGGTTATGGACAGTACAGCGATCGCACTGTGTAAAGATAACAGTATTCCGATTATTGTGTTTGATCTCTCGGTGCAAGGCAACATTTGCCGTGCGATCACGGGAGAACCCATTGGAACGATTGTGGGAGATTCGTGTGATGTTAGATGAACTTGAAAAGCATATGCAGAAATCGATCGAGGCAACGCAGCGATCGTTTAATACAATTCGGACGGGTCGAGCCAATGCGGCAATCCTAGACCGAGTAAACGTGGAGTACTATGGCTCACCCACGCCGTTGAAGTCCTTAGCGAGCATCAATACCCCGGATGCAAGTACCATCACCATTCAGCCGTTTGACCCCAGCAGCGTAGCCGCGATCGAAAAGGCGATTATGATGTCTGACATTGGGTTAACGCCGAATAATGATGGTTCTGTAATTCGGTTAAATATTCCACCGTTGACCAGCGAGCGTCGGAAAGAATTGGTGAAAGTTGCGGCCAAAATTGCCGAAGAAGGCAAAGTCTCCATTCGGAATATTCGACGGGATGCCGTTGACACCGTCCGGAAGCAGGAGAAAAACAGCGAAATTTCAGAAGATGAATCTCGTGACCTCCAAGACAGTATTCAGAAAATTACTGACAAATATGTCGGGAAAATTGATGAACTGTTAGCCGAAAAAGAAGTAGACATTACTACCGTTTAGGGCAATAGTTCGCTTGAACCCTTGTAAAGGCAAAATCCATCCACAAGGGTTCAGGAATTCTGGAACGGTAGTCAGAACACATCCATTTACGAATAAGGAGAGAGTCCTAACTAAACGTAGCTCTGGAACCTAGAAAGCTCGGTATAC
>JACYMB010000323.1 GCA_015272205.1 Synechococcales cyanobacterium T60_A2020_003
TCAGCGGGCATCTCATCCGGCAAGGCAGAAGTTAGGTCTGGAGGCTCCGGTAGTGGTTCGTGGATCAATCCCTCGGTGGGTTCCGTAAGGGGCGGTGGCGATGGTTCTAGAGCCTGAAGCAAATCGAGCGCTTGAAATGATTCAGAATCGGCCTGAGTTGGGGAAACAGAGGGTATAGATGGGGTTGAGGCGATCGCCCCTTTTGAGAGGTCCTCTGTAGCCGGAATGTCCAAAACCGGAGGTACAGGCACAGAGGCCTTTGGCGTCTGAGGTGTTTCATTCCCAGGGGAGGAATCTGCTAACCCGATGGATTCTAAACCCACCGTTGCATAGGTGAGGGATTGGGAGGTGAGGGATTGGGGTGGTGCGAGGGCGGGCGATCGCGCTTCCCCAAGGGATAAATCCTGTCGTCCTGGCTCCAATCCCAGCAGCAGCAAAGCCCGCTCTTGCGCCAGATCCTCAGCGATTTCGACCCTACTCGCCGCTGCCATCCCCGTAGACCATACCGTGCCGCCGATTTGAACCTGCGATCGCACCACGTACTCCCCTTGATGAATGGTCAGCAAGTCGGTCACCAAAGCCCCCATCGGATAGCGCTGGCGAAACTGAGCAATTAACAGTTGGCGAGATACCAGATTAGACTGGGGCAATCGGGATTCGTTAGACATATTCAGGGTATTCCCACTGGCGGACTCGGTTCATGATAGCGCTGGAACTCGCTAGATCGCCTTGAAAATCGGCGTAATATCCCTGGCTCGTCGAAACTCATTGACACCCCATAGCCATTTCTGGGGGTGCTGATTTGAAATATATAGCGCTAGCCATATCGGTTAGCTGGCAACAGCTATACCAGTTACAGATCCAAACTGGTATCCAACTCAAAGCTCAAAACTTAAAACTCAAATATGAGCCGCCCTAGTTCACTGCCCCATGCATCACCTATTTTCACCTCGGCTACGATAGGATCGATTTTTAATCCCTATCAGCCTCTATATGGGTTTCAATCGCGACTTTCAGGGCAAGAAGCCACGTCAACTCAATCGGCGTAGTTCCCAGCTTCCCAATTGGGTTCTTCCGGGCAAACTTGCCATTGGTTCTCTACCAGAACCTGGAGATAGTGCCTTACTCAAAGATGCTGGCATTACTGCCGTTGTGTCCTTATGTGCCCCATCCGAGGGAAAGTTACCGGAGGACGTTATCCAAGCCTTCCGCTGCCTGCGCTTCATTCTGCCCGACAGCAGTTTTGTGTTGGGAATTCAGCCTCAAGATCTAGTCACCGTCCTTGAAGTTATCAACGAGCAAATTCAGCAAGGGGAGGCTGTATACGTGCATTGCTTAGCAGGGGTAGAGCGATCGCCCACGGTTTGTACCGCCTATCTGTGCCTGTACGAAAAACTAGAACTGTGGGAAGCCGTTAGCCAGGTCAAAAAGGTTCACCCCTACGCGCTTCCGACCGAAGACCAGCTACGCGTGATTCGATACCTTTTGGTAGACCACGAGGAATGACGAGTTCCTGACTATCCTAACCATAGAAAAACGTGGGGATATATTCGGCATTTATCCTCAAATTCCTATGAGATCGTGACAAATTTAGAATCTATGTTTAAGAACTTGTTAAATACACAGAGTTATCTGGAATTTCGAGTTACCTTAGATAGTCAAAGATACCTCCTAACTGCGTCTCCAGCTCCATCGTAACGCCTACGGGCAGCGCTATGGGGCTGCTATTTTTGTAGGATTGAACGCACACAGTTTGGGCGATCGCTGCAACACGATCCGAGCATCCAGATAGGACGTTTACAGAACCTCAGGATTCAAACAGGATTCAAAATCAACAAATTTCAACCTCGGTATTGTAGGTCGCCCACAGATCACAGGTGTCGTGATCGATCACGTTTGTATCACTCAACTCTAAGTTATAAAAATCAATCGTGTCCGCGTCAAAGTAAGGCCCAGCGTGCCAGGTGCCTACATGCAGCTTGATAAAGCAATTGCCTGGAACTTGAAACGCTTGAATCGCATCCAAGGCGGGCTGAGGTTGTGAACTTGGTGGCGCGACTGCAATCAACCAAGATTTGCCCTCCAGAGCCCCTAGGCATTGGGTACACCGCTGATGCCGCGTAATTCGCGAAAAGTGACGACCTTTGCGATGCAGCCGCATGATGTAGAACCGAGGCACACCGCAATCTAATTGCAGTTGAGCATCCTGTGACGAGTAGGGCGTGCCGTCTTCTGTGGCGTAAATAACTTGACCAAACGGTTGAAACCGTTCCGGTGTAATCGCTTCGGCAATCAACTGTTTTTGCGGCGTTGGAGATGGCATACGCACCGATTCTGTGTTTGACTCCCGAAGTCATTGTAACAAGAGCAAATGGAGGCGTTAGAATCTCAAAGGGCGTTTTCAAAAGGACAGCGATTTCATGGCACGGCTAGCACTTCTCAGCACATCCGATAAGACGGGGATTGTAAATTTAGCTCGGCAACTTGTTGACGAGTTCGATTTTGAACTGCTGAGCAGTGGGGGAACCGCAAAGACCCTGAAAGATGCGGGCATCCCCGTCACAACGGTATCCGACTACACCGGATCGCCCGAAATTTTGGGAGGCCGTGTCAAAACCCTTCATCCCCGCATTCATGGCGGCATTCTAGCCCGCACCAGTCTTGCCGAAGACCTGGCCGATTTAAACGCCAACCAAATTCGCCCAATCAATCTAGTCGTCGTTAATCTCTATCCCTTTGAGCAAACCATCGCCAAACCCGACGTTACCTTGGAAGACGCCATCGAAAATATCGATATTGGTGGTCCAGCCATGCTGCGAGCAGCGGCCAAAAACTCTGCCCACCTCACCGTCCTGTGCAGCCCAACTCAATACGATGAATATTTAAATGAAATTCGCCAGCATGACGGAGAAGCATCGTTAGCCTTCCGTCGTCGCGCTGCCCTCCAGGCGTTTTGGCACACGGCGACCTACGATCAGGCGATCGCATCCTATCTCGATTCCGTCGCCAAAACTGAATTTGATTCACTGCCTGACACATTCGTAGTATCAGGAAAACAGCTTCAGATCCTGCGCTATGGTGAAAACCCCCATCAGCCTGCGGTTTGGTATCAGACAGGAACCGTACCCAGCGGCTGGGCATCCGCCCAAAAGCTTCAGGGTAAGGAACTGAGCTACAACAACCTTGTAGATCTGGAAGCTGCGCGGCGCATCATCCGCGAATTTCCAGCCGATCAACCGACCGCTGCGATCCTAAAGCACACCAATCCCTGCGGCATCGCCATGGGACGAACTATTGAGGACGCCTACCGCAAAGCGTTCGCTGCCGATTCGGTGTCTGCCTTTGGCGGCATTGTTGCCCTCAACTGTCCTCTCGATGCCCCCACCGCCACCGCTCTGACTGAGACTTTCTTGGAATGCGTTGTGGCTCCAGGTTGCGATGCCGAAGCCCAGGATATTTTAGGTAAAAAGTCGAAGGTGCGTGTGCTCACCCTCGCCGATTTCGCCAGCGGGCCGGCAGAAACGATCAAGGCGATCGCTGGCGGATTACTCGTTCAAAGTGCGGACGATGAGCCTATTGATCCCTCGACGTGGCAGGTTGTGACCCAAAAGCACCCCACCGAGGATGAACTGGCCGAACTTCTCTTTGCGTGGCGGGTGGTCAAGCATGTGAAGTCCAATGCGATTGTGGTCACGCGCGATCGCACCACCTTAGGCGTGGGTGCAGGTCAGATGAACCGGGTTGGGTCGGTGAAAATTGCCCTTGAGCAGGCCGGAGAGAAAGCCCAAGGTGCGTTTTTGGCCAGTGACGGCTTTTTCCCCTTTGATGATTCCGTCCGAACGGCAGCAGCGGCAGGCATTACGGCGATCGTCCAACCGGGAGGCAGTTTGCGTGACCAGGAATCCATTGATGCAGCAAACGAATTGGGAATCGTGATGGTGTTCACCGGAACTCGCCACTTCCTTCACTAAAACCGTTTCAGGGAGCCAGAGTAGGAGCGATTGCTCCTTCCTACTCACTGCCCCGCAGACGATAGCTCTCCACAATGGCAGTGGCCGCTTCTTCGTGGTTTGCGTACGCCTCATTGATAGCGTGCAAGTTCAGGATGTAGATATAGTCCCCGTGCTGTTCCACAAAGCTGACGGAATCGAGCACATCGCCATTGGTATCTACACCAATCCAATCTACCCGCAGACTGCCATCCGGTTGAGGAGTGGATGCTTGCCATTCCACGCTTTGTAAGCGATTCTTATACTCCTCTTTAAGCCCCATTTCGAGTAGCTCATGGGTGAGCGATCGCCCTTCAGCCGATACAACATTTGCGGATCCACCGAAGCGGCGATCGCCTGAAATAAAGCTCACCCCATCTTCGATTTCCCGGTACCGATATCCCGGTGGAAGGGTCAGTTCAAACAATCCATCATGTTGGCGATAGGTAGAGGGCAAAGCCTCGGCGGTCGATGCAGGGGCAGCACTCGTATCCAATGGATCTGAATCCGTGGGGGGAACACTGGGATCAACCGTCGCAGCATCTGCGCTTGGCTCAGGTACAGTGGTTGGCTCAGACGCAGCAGGTGTCGATGAACTGGCAGGAGGAGGAGCCATAATCGTAGGTGTGGGTCTAGGGATTGATGGGATCGCGGACGCAGATGACGAAGGTGACTGCGTTTGAGGCACTGGTATGGCGGTCGGTGACGGAGCTGCCGAATCTGGGCTTGGCGATTGACACGCCGAAACCCCCATCCCCAGTCCTATCACTGCAAGCCACCAACCTTTCATACGACGCGTAGGCTACTCCTCCACCTCTGCTTTTTCCGGCTTTAGCAGTGGGAAAGCAATCACATCCCGAATACTGGCAGAATCCGTTAGCAGCATCACCAGGCGATCGATCCCAATCCCTAGTCCTCCGGTCGGGGGCATCCCGTACTCTAGCGCTTCCAGAAAGTCTTCATCCACATCGTGAGCCTCTAAATCTCCTGCGGCCTTGCGGGCGGCCTGGGCTTCTAGGCGTTGTCGTTGATCCAGGGGATCGGTCAACTCCGAGAAACTGTTGGCCGTTTCGCGCCCGACAATAAAGAGTTCGAAGCGCTCTACCAAGCCAGGGCGATCGCGGTGGGGCTTTGCCAAGGGCGACGTTTCCACGGGATGATCCAGCACAAAGGTCGGCTGGATCAGCGTTTCTTCGACCTTCTGTTCAAAGGCTTCAACCAGTAAGCGTCCTGGCTGTAGGCGTTCGGGATTGGCATCATCCACCTCAATGCCTGACACCTTCAGTTGGGTGAGCAGTTCCGCGAGTCCATCTGCCGTTGTATCCGCGCCTAGATACGGCGAAAAATCAATACCTGTATGCTCCTTCACAATTTCCAGCATCGTTACCCGTCGCCACGGCGGCGTGAGATCAATCGTTTCGCCTTGATAGGGAACGGTGAGGGTGCCCACGACTTCTTTCGCCGCGTAGGCCACCACCGCTTCCGTAAGTGCCATCATATCGTTGTAGTCGGCGTAGGCTTGGTATACCTCAATGGAGGTAAATTCTGGGTTGTGTCGGGTGGAAATCCCTTCGTTTCGGAAGATTCGACCGAGTTCAAACACCTTCTCAAACCCACCCACAATCAGCCGCTTCAGGTGCAGTTCTGTCGCAATCCGCAGATACAACTCCATATCGAGCGTATTGTGGTAGGTCACAAAGGGTCGCGCATCTGCACCGCCAAGCTCGGTTTGCAGCACAGGCGTTTCAATTTCGATAAACCCGTTCTGGTCGAGATAACGACGAATGGCAGCAGTAATCAGTGCCCGACGTCGGAAGGTTTGGCGAACTTCTGGATTCACAATCAAATCGACATAGCGCTGGCGATAGCGCTTGGCAATATCGGTCAGGCCATGCCATTTGTCCGGCAGGGGCAGCAGTGCTTTAGTCAAGACGCTGTACTGTTCGACATTGACCGAGAGTTCGCCTTTCTCCGTGCGCTTAATGGTTCCCTTCACCCCCAGGATATCGCCGATGTCCGTCAGATTTTTGAGGTGGTCAAATGCATGGGGATCGATATCCTCCATGCCTGCCTGAACCGTTTTCTTATCGAGATAAAGCTGGATGGTTCCTGTTTCATCCTGAAGAGTGAAGAAGGCTAATTTCCCAAATACGCGACGGTTGAGAATGCGTCCGGCGATCGCCACCGTCACATCTATTGCCTCACCACTCGGCAGATCAGCATAGGTTTGCTGTAACTCTGCCGCTTGGTGGGTCACATCCCAGCGATAGGCATAGGGATTGAATCCTAGTTGCCGGAGTTGGTTTGCTTTCTCGATGCGTGTCGCACGAATTTCGTCTTCGGACATGGTGCCCCTTCCAATCCTCTCGATAAAAACTCAAAACACTTCAGGTTAAACCAGAAGCGATCGCCTTCACAAGCTGCCAACTCAGAACCTCAGCCTAGTCCTGCTGGTGAGCAAACTGGTATGCCCCAATCCCGCAGAGGATTAGCGCGATCGCCAATAAAATGGGAATGCTATACCAAGGAAACTCGCTCAAGGGAAGATACGCCGCCGCTCGCAGAGAGGTACTGGTATAGGTGAGCGGGAGGAGGTAAACCACACCTTTGAGCATGAGCGGGAGGGTTTTGGGATCAAAAAAGGTTGCCCCCAGAAACGACATCGGCACAATTAGAAAGTTATTCAACAATCCCACACCCTCTAGGGACTTCACATTAAGCCCCACAATGACCCCCAAGCCAGAGAACACCGCACAGTTCAGCACCAAAACCAGCAAAAATAGCGGACTCAGGAAATTGATATTTTGGGTGAAAATCAGAGCGATCAAGATGACCGAAGCAGAAGTCATCATTCCCCGCACCACGCCTGCTAGCATTTTGCCCAGAAACAGCGAGAGGGGATGAACCGGAAGCAGCAAAATTTCCTCGAAGGTCTTTGCATACAGTCGTTCGCCACAGATAGAAAAGGTTGTGCCCCCAAAGCTAATCGTCATTGAAGACAAAGCCACCATTCCCGGCAGAATAAACTGAAGGTAGTTTTCGCCTGCCGGAGGTTCAATGGCCGCATCTAGCGCACTCCCCAATCCCAACCCGAATGCCAGAATATAAATTAGAGGGGAAACTAAGCCAGAAGCCGCGACCTGGAAAATACGCACCCGCAAATCCAGCCAGTCTCCCCAAAAAACCGTTAGACTGTCAGCCAATATCGTTGAAGGAGTCGAACGTTTGACTAAACGCCGAATCGATACAGAATTTTGAGACGCCAAGGTTACGCTATTACCCTAAACTTTACAAACACGTTCACATTGCTTTACACCCATCTATTCTTACATTTCTGATACCCGTCTGATTACTGAGCGCATACCAAAATCGGAGTTGATTGCGACTGATCACCAAATTTCAAGAAAGTTAGACTAGGATGAGAGGATAGTGTAATCCATGCCTATGCGACGCAAATCTAGACCACCCTCACGACCCATGCCACCCCAGGATTATGATTACGACTATGGTCGCCCTCCCTCGCCTAGCAAGTCTGGCGGCGGGGTTGGTTCGCTCTTGAACTCCACCGTTCTGGCGGTGTTGGCAGCGGTTCTGGTTCTGGGTATTGGCTTGGGCATTGCCTTCAGTTCTACGGCAAGCTTTACGCCACAGAATGTTGCCTCTAGCAACGTCATCGACCGTAGTGCTCCCAATCCAGAACTGTGCGTCCAGTTCGGGGCGAGTGCGATTACGGTGGACATGCGGGCATTTGTGACCCTGAACCCATTTAATGTCTACGTCTCACAACCGTTGATGCAGCCGGGATGCGTCATGCGCAGCAATAATATGACCATGCTGGAGCAGACCAAGAGAGTTTCGCCGGAAGACCTACGCCAGTGTAAAAACCGGATGAATACCCTGGCTTTCACGGGCAATATTGAAGCGAAGGACAGCGATGTCCGGGTTGACTGTGTGTACCAAAACGATAGCGCTCGTAACCTGTTCCTAACCGATCCAGCCTTCCGTGAAGCTGCTCCTCCAGAGAGTAATCGTTTCTAGGGCAATTCTGGGTTAGAGCCAGTATATTGATTGAGAAAGCGATCGCCCCGTTTGAGGCGATCGCTTTGTTTTTTGGGCATTCGTGTTTCGATCAACTCTATGGACATTATGGCCCCGTAAAAATCACCTCGTCTAAATCCCGACGGCTCAGGGAATACTTAAACGAACGCACCAAATCTTCACCGCCCTCTCCCGCACCCAGGTAGCGAACCGTTAACGAATCAATGTCTAGTTCAAGCTCCGCGACCCACTCCGACGTCTTAATCGTCCAACAGTTCAGGTTTTGGGGGTCTTGCTGACAGCCTTGCGATGATAGCCAAGCTTCAATATCAGGCAACGGATGGCTGTAAAGAGGGGTGTCAGCAGGAGGAAGATTCATGGCGTACTGAAACGGTAGCATAACTTAATCTCTAAATTTCTCCAATTGTAAAGGAAGATGAACCCAGCCCCAGATCGCGAACCGGGCGATCGCCCATGGCAGAGGCAAATTCCTCTAATGGCGGCACGGACGGGGAACGCCAAGCGAGTTCACCCCGACTGATGCCAATCCACAAGGCCAACAGCAAACAGCCCACAAAGGTCACGGCAAGGACAAATAGAACCGAAACTTCTCCCGACGAGAGCGGACGATCCGTGGGATCGAGGTAGGCCGACGAACGGTAGGATTTTGCTTGAGACACGGGACGATCCAGATCAAGCCGAGGCTGCACGACGGTGTAGCGCGAATAGCCAATCGAGAAATCGTAGGTTAACCGTCGCTCAGGGCTACTCAGCGTGGCATACGCTTCATTTAAGATCTGGAACTTTGCCGTTGCCACTTCGGCGGGTAGTTCGGTGGTATCTGGGTGGTAGAGTTTGCTTAACTCTCGATAGCTTTGGCGAATTTTTTGCGCTGATGCTGATGGTGAAACGTTCAGGATGTCGTAATAGGTTAGAGTCGAAGCATCCGACGTTGGGACTTGATCCGTGCGAAATTCCCGCTGAGTCACGCGATTCCTCCTTTGTGAATTATTTAGGCTAGTCTGTAGCAGGCGGTTTCAACGTAATGGGCTCGGATCAAGCGGATCTGAGCCAGGGTAAAAATAACCGGAATAATCCGGGCATAGTTTGTGGCGATCGCCCGCCACCCCAAGTCGGCTGCAAACCAGACCCACATCGCGGTACCCAGGAACGCCAACATACTGCGAGCTGCCGTATAGCGGGCTGTACTGAGGATGGCCCCCCGTGACGCCATTCGCATCCCAACCTGTGCTTGAAGGGCGATCGCCGTTCCAGCTTTCGCGGTTGCCTGCTTCGCCAGTTGATAGGTGGTGGTATGGATAGCAACTTGACGGGCAATTTGCTGCAAAATCATGGGTCGCACCACTGAGGTCATCGCGAGGGCACTACTGCCACCCAGGAGAATCCCCAACGGATTGCGTCGCAGGGAAAAGGGAAGCTGTTTCGTTAAGTCCGATTGGGAGAGCGATCGCTGCATTCGGTCATTCAAAACCTGCTGTTCCTCCCTGGGCAAGCGCTCCCAGGTGCGATGCAGCAGGAATAAAAAGATTTCTTCTTCTAGCTCAATCGTGGAGTAGGCCGTATCGTAGGGAATTTTTAAATATCGGCAGACCTGGATGAGAATGCGGCGATAGCTCAACTGATCGCTGCGTCCTTGTAAGACGGTAAATCCGTCGGCGGCTACAAATCGGAAACGCTGTTCGATGGCGTCGAGCCATGCGTAGCGATCGCGGCTTTGGACATCGATCGGTTCAGGAGTACACATATAGTCTATAGGATTGAACTTTCGCTGAAACAGAATTTCTGTCAGGAGCTGCAATTCCTCATCTGTTGCTAACTCCAGCACCGTTCTAAGCTCATCCACTGGGATACCCTCCTAACTGAGACTGTGCAGACTCCACGCCAAGCCTCAAACCACAACATTGCTTTCCGTATAGTCTACTGCCATTATTCTAAGGCTGCAGGATTCCGTTCCGCACGATCGTGATGTACGCTAGGCTGTGAGGGAAATTGCTAACAATTCATGGGCGGTTGTTATCACAGGTTATGGTCGATGTTGCAGTTGTCGGAGCCGGATTATCGGGGCTGATATGTGCCAAACAACTGCAAAAAGTGGGATATGAGGTTGCGATTGTCGAAAAATCGCGGGGATTGGGCGGACGCCTAGCCACCCGCCGCATTGCGGGCACTTGGGCCGATCACGGCGTTCGATATCTAGAACTTCAAGGTTTTCTGACACAACAGTTGCTAGACATCATGGGCGATCGCGCCATCCTCCATGCCTGGGACATTCCGGTTTCTCAGGTCAATTCCGATGACGTCATTCCACTACCAACCGGGAGATATGTGGCCGATCAAGGCCTTACTGCGGTGGCAAAAGCGCTGGCCGAGGGACTCAATATTCATCGAGGACAGCGGGTTGTGGCGATCGCCCCCCATGTCGACGGGTGGATGCTGACCTGTGAGACCGTTGCTTCCACCCCAGATGAGCCGTTGACTCACCTCACGGCCAAGGCACTTGTCCTGATGATTCCAGCCCCCCAAGCTTTGGATCTGACCCAGCCGCTAGTGGCAGAGCATCCATCGCTGCTTCAGGTCGTTCAATCTCTACAATCCGTTGAGTTTGACCCCTGCATTACGGCGATCGCCGCCTACGCCCCAGGAACGCTCGATCCTAACCCTACTATGCAAGCGTGCCACTTTACGAGTCATCCTACCCTCGCGTGGGTCAGCGTTGATGCCAGGAAGCAGAGTCGTTTTTCAACCGCCGATGCGATCGCCGTCGTTGTGCAGAGTAATGCGACGTTTGCTGAACAGCATCTTGATGATGGAGACCTCGTACCTGTAGGACAATCCCTCCTAGAGGCCGCTGCTCCCTGTCTTTCGGAATCGCTCGTTCAGCCTGAGATCGTGCAAGTTCATCGCTGGCGCTATGCCTTTTGCCGGACTCCGTATCCTACGCCCTATGTGCAGAGTGTAGAGCCAGGCTTGTTGCTCTGCGGGGGAGATTGGTGCGGCGGTAGTCAGGTGGAAGATGCCCTTGGGTCAGGTTTGCAAACGGCGATCGCCCTCGATCGCCGCATGGAGCATCGGATGGACGAACAACTGGAGGCAGGAAACTCAAGGATGGATTTGCGAGCGCTATTTTGCCTCACTTAGCCAACCGGAATGGCTCACAAGGGCCCCTTTAAAAAACAATTTCGACCAAACTGGTCTGAATCAGCTTGATCGAAAGACACTTAGTATTCTGGATAGCGAAGCCTTCTGAACAACTAGCTAGTCGGCAGCATCAGAGGCTTCCACATCCTCTTGCTCATCCGGATTTTCGTCAGACTGGCCAGCACTGGGCGAACGTCGTCGCGAGAAGCGAGATGATCCAGAGCGTTTACGGAACTTACGGGCATACGCTTGGTTGCGTAGAGCCTTCTCTTTTTTTAGATTACGGCGCTTAGCCATTCTAAACCCTCAAAACTCGATGGTAATCGTGCAAATTCAGGCGTGACGCAAAGGCCGCACAGGACAAATGCGATCGCCAATCCATTTGCAGATTGCAAATAGGTTAACGAACGTCACAGGAGATCAATACTACCATATCGCGATCGCAATGATCATCCATTCTTCAAACTTCAATACACGGGATGTGCGCCTTTTACCAAACGCTTGCAAAGACCGCTCTCTCCCCCGCCCTGTCCCAAAGGGCGAGGGAACCAGAAATGCCCGAACGTCCTTCTCCTTGGGGAGAAGAATTGGGATGAGGGCAAACTAGTTGCACATCGCGTTAAATACAGCAATTGGTGACCGTTCAGCGAATTTTCTAGGACATATCCCCACTGATGTATAGCGATCTCGCATAGGCGATCGCCTCGTCCTCGGTGTGGATTTGCCCTTCCGCATGGGCAAGTTGGATCGCTTCTAGCAGTTGTCCCACTTGCGGACCTGACCGCATTTGCAAGGCCGCCATCAGGTCTCGCCCAGTAACCATTGGCTTGGGATGGGCAACCGGATCTTGGGGACATAGAAACCGCTGCATCAGAGGCGTTAGGGCATCAATCGCAGTCCCAGAACTGACGGCTGCCAATACCACGGCGGGAAACACCGCCCCCACGCTACGGAACAGGTAATACTGATCTCGGAGCGAAAGGGTAGCAGGCTCGGAGGTCAACCCAGACATCGCCTGGATCACAGTGAGGACGGCCTGCACTTCGTTGCGACTATACTTTAAGCGCCAAAGTTCAGCCTCGGCTACGTCAACCTCGTACGCAACCAAACAAGCAAGTTTAGCCACTTTCAACCAACTCCGGATGCTGCCTGACGTTTTGTGCTGATCGCGCACCCACTCGCTGAGGAGCGGCCCAAAGTCTGCAAACCGTTCGCTGAGGATAGTTGCCGCTTCATCGATACGATTCACCCGTTCCAATCCACTAGCCGTCGCATGGGGAAGCCAGTAGGTTAGCAAGCCATCTTGCCACGCTTTATGCAGAAATGGAGTTCCGGCTGCGGTGCTCAGCAAATAGCTCAATTCAGACTGAACCCGTTCGGCGGCAATCCCTTGGAGGCGATCGCCCAATTGCCGGATCACCGCCTGGGTTGCGGGATCTAACGCAAAACTAAGCTGAGCCGCTTGACGGTAGGCTCTTAACAGCCGCAACGGATCTTCCTCTAGGTTTTCCGGCGCAATCATCCGAATGCAGTGTCGTTGCAAATCGGCATAGCCCTGAACCGGATCAAACAACTGCTCGGTAAAAGGGTTATAGGCGATCGCATTGACGGTGAAGTCGCGGCGACGCAAATCATCTTCCAAGGTGTCACCGACCTGAAGCGCAAAATCTGCCGTCGCGCCATCAAACACGACGCGGGCGATCTGCCGTTCGGCGTCCAACACCACAAATCCGGCCTGGTACTGTTTGGCGATCGCCTGCGCGACACCAATGACATTACTCGCCAGCACAAAATCCAAATCTAAATAGTCTGCGTGCCTTCCCAGCAATGCGTCTCGCACGTTGCCCCCCACCAGATGCGTTCCCTCTGGCAACCATTTGAGGCTAAACGGCCACGCCTCAGGCGAAAGAACCGGAGAATCGGTGGACGCAATTTGCTTGTGCAGTTGATCCAACGTAAAGTATGCACTCGTCTGCTTCAAAGATGACCTAATTCCATTACACGAAACAACAATGGCGATCGCGGCAGCCGTTACACGCTACCGTACCCTCGCATGGTTCGCTCGTTGGATCGTCGCGCTTCCCCAGAATCACCCCAGGATTAAACACCAACCCTTAATCGTTGCACTTTGCAACATTTCGTTAGCCGCGATGTCCGTATTGATAAAACCTGAGTTAGAGTAGCAGAAAACTATTCTATTTTACGTATCGAATCGGTAGATTTCTGACGTAAGCGCTCCCACCGAGCTTAGGAGGTCGAATATGTGTATTTGTGTAAACTGCCACTACGTCGATCGCTGTACAACTTACTATGCGGTTGAGCATCAACATCAGCAACCCCATTTGACGGAAATGCCTGATTTTGAAGCGGTAGAACCGACGATTAACGTCAATATCCGGCATCAGGACGACATCATTGAGATGGAGTGGGATGTGGTCGGGTGCAAGAGCTTTCGTGAAGAAGTAGGGAAATGGGCACGTCTTCGCCCGGGTGAACTAGTTCCTACCTAGGGACAGACTGCGAGAGAATACCCTGACCGTTTAGTTGGTTCTTCACTGGGAACAGGCCACTACTGAAACGTTTGTCATCCATTGTTCTAGCTTACACATTGCATCACTGGACTAGGATTACATTAAAGCTCCCCCGATCACCAATTTGGTAAATCAAAAAGTCGGAATCAAGGGTCAGAATTTACCGATACCCTGTCTTCTCAGCTACCACCACTAGGGTTGCATCTGCCAAATCCATAGGGCGATCGCGATATTTCTCCATCAAATCTAATAAGCGGGCATAGTCATTTTCCTGAATCTCGCAAATGAGCGGCAGGTTGTCTAAAAGGAGCCGACCCAATTGCTTTTGCATTGCCCATCCACCGCGATGGAGTGCGAGATCCATGGCTTCTGTCAAGCATGCCCAGGTTGTAATCAGGGGTTGTGCTAGGTCTGTAACGATCGTTCGATAGGCATTGTGCTGAGGTTCAGTACGATCGACCAGACACAGCAAACCCCCAGCATCGCAGAGAATCACGGGTCGAGTCCTTGTTGCTGATATTTACTCAGCAAGCGCTGCTGATATTCGTTAGTTGGCGCTGTCGGGGTGATGTCTAAGCTATCAGTAGACTCAAACCATTGTGTCCAATCGCTAGAGCGATCGCCTTCAAGCGAATCAATAGCTGCTTTGGTTTGACGATTGCGCGTGATGAAATCGATAAAGTCGATAATTTCTTGCACCAGCGATTCTGGAAGTTGCTGGATCTTCGCAATCGCGGCTTCTCGAATTGTCATACCTAATCACCTCCACCAAAATTGCTAGTTCAAAGGACGCTCCTCATCTACAGAGTCCGTAATCCAACTCATGCTAAATCAAGAATGGATGCGCTACGTTAGCACTAGCCTATCCTACGTTTAAGCATCCTGGTCATGCATGAGCTACTGTCCTAATCCGGATTGCGTCCAGCCTGTGAATCCACCCACAGAAGAGTTCTGCGTCAGTTGCGGCAGAGATTTAATCGTGGGCGATCGCTACCGCATTCTCCAGCCGATTAGTGCAGGTGGGTTTGGCACAACGTTTCTAGCAATCGATGAAGACGATGAATTTGAGGGCGATCGCCGCTGTGTGCTGAAGCGGTTTTCATTACGGCTGCAAAATTCTGCCTATGCCGAAAAAGCAGCGCAACTTTTCCAGGACGAAGCGGCACGCCTTCAAGACTTGATTGATCATCCCCAAATTCCCCGCTGGCTCGATCAGTTTGACCACGATGGCGATCCGTACCTAGTGCAAGACTATATTGATGGCCAAACCCTCGAAACCGTCTTGGCAGAGCAGGGTGCCTTTAGCGAGTCCCAGGTGCAAACGGTCTTGCTCCAACTGTTGCCTGTTCTTGACCATATCCATCGTTGCCGCATTATTCACCGCGATCTCAAGCCTGCCAATATTATTCTGCCCAGCGGAGGGGGGCGATTAGTTCTGGTCGATTTTGGAGCCTCGAAGTACGCAACCAACACCGTTCTCGCCCGCACCGGAACCATGATCGGCAGTGCAGGCTATGCCGCCCCAGAGCAGATTCTCGGCAAGGCCACCTTTGCCAGTGATCTGTATAGCCTCGGCGTTACCTGCCTGCATTTACTCACCGCTATCCACCCCTTTGACCTCTACAGCATTGCTGAAGATCGCTGGGTTTGGCGCGACTTTTTGCCCCATCCCGTGAGCGATCGCTTGGTTCGGGTACTGGACGGACTGCTGTATCGTCCCCTAAGTCAACGCTATCCACGAGCGGCGGACGTACTTCAAGACTTGCAGCGGGTTACCGTCGTGAAGCGCGATCGCTCTATTCCTGGGGCACAATCTAACGCATCTAAATCAGCAACTCTCAATCCGTCAAGGGCGGGTGTCCTACAGCGTCCCGTCCTGCGGGAACACTCCCCTTCGCGGCGAAGTGTTGCACCGTCTGTGCTTTACACCCTTGACCACACCTTGGTCGGACATGAGGCCAGTGTGAATGCGATCGCTCTGAGTCCAGGCGGACAGCGCATTATCAGCAGTAGCCGCGAGAACCTGTGCTTCTGGAACGGACAGACGGGCGAGTTGATCCATCGCTTTCCAGGGCGATCGCCCAATCTTTCCCTAAAATCGGCGGCGGCCATTGTCGGTCTAGGTCTCGCTTTAAATCCACCATTGCTGCTCACGGTGATGGAAGATGGGGGCATCAAGGTTTGGGATCTCCACCAGCGCACTCTAAAAGCATCGTGGAGTGTCGAGGGCTGGGGAATTAGTGCGGTGGCACTCAGCAGCGATGGCGAACTGCTGGCACTGGGCAGTGGGGACGGTAGGGTGCAGGTGTGGGATTTGGTCGAAAAACGGGCGATCGCCACCGTGCATCGCCACCGTGATCGGATTACGGCTCTGACGTTTACCGAAGATGGCGAGTGGTTGGTGAGCAGTAGTGGGGATCGGACGATTCGAGTGTGGGATGTGGGAGCCATCTGGGAGTCAGGGCAGTGCGAGTTATTGAATACCTTCAAAGTGAGCGATCGCCCTACCGCGATCGCCTTTAGTCCCAACGAAGAAGCCCTGGTATCCGCAGGCGAACGGGGCGAACTCCGCCTCTGGAACTTAGCCACCAATGCATTGATCAAGACCATTCCCGCTCACCGAGCGGCGATCGCAACCCTAGCCTGCTCTCCCAAGGGGCATTGGCTCGCCAGCGGTAGCGATGACAGTACCCTTAAGCTGTGGGCATGGGAGCACCCCAGCACGCTGGAGTACACCGACCAACTCACCGCATCCTGGGCCGTAAAGTCCCTAGCCTTTACGGGGGATCAACAAACTCTCGTTAGCGGCAATCAGGATGGTACGGTACAGATTTGGCGACAGACCTAATCCCATCCCAGTTTCTTCAACTCCAGCCACAGAACCAAGGCTGGAATCGCGAATGGTGCAACGCAGCCTCCACGCAAAACGCAAAACTGGTATCCCTATCCGTCAGCTGCTACAAAGGGCTGAGTCCTTATCCCTCGGCTAGCCGGACTGGAATCTCAATGGTGAACTCTGCCCCCTTATTCGGAGACGACTGACAGGTTAGACGTCCCTGGTGGCGTTCTACAACGATTTGATGGCTAATGGACAAACCCAAGCCCGTACCTTTACCGACATCCTTGGTTGTGAAAAACGGGTCAAAAATTCGGCTCAGAATGTCTGGCGGTATTCCAGGGCCATTATCGGCAATCGTAATCTGGATGCGATCGCCCTCAACCGCCCGCGTTCGCACTAAGATCTTGGGCTCAAATCCTGGTCGCTCCGCTTCCCAATCTCGTAATGCATCAATGGAGTTGCTCAGGATGTTCATAAAGACCTGATTGAGTTGTCCGGCGTAACACTTCACCTGGGGCAACTGACCATACTGCCGCACAATTACCACGGTTGCCTTGCCAGAATCCGCCCTCAGACGAGGCTGCAAGATCATCAATGTGCTGTCAACGCCTTGATGGATATCGACCAGCTTGAGTTCAGCTTCGTCATGGCGGGAGAAATTGCGGAGCGATCGCACAATTTCCCGAATTCGCTCAGACCCAGTCCGCATCGACCCCAACAGCTTCGGCAGATCCTGAATCACGAAGTCCAAATCGACAGCTTGCACCTGTTCTTTAAGTTCCGGGGGTTCCTCGGTAATGGCCGCCCGGTAATGCTGGAGCAAGTTGAGTAAGTCCTGGGTATAGCGAGTCGCATACGCCAGATTGCCGTAAATAAAGTTGACGGGATTATTGATTTCATGAGCTACACCCGCCATCAGTTGTCCCAGACTCGACATCTTCTCACTTTGGACAAGCTGCGTTTGGGTTTGCTTCAACTCATCTAGGGCTTTCTGGAGCTGTTGAGCATTTTCCCGTTCCTTCGCTTCCGACTTTCGCAGGGCTTCTTCAGCTTGTTTGCTCTTGGTGATATCCTCTACCGTACCTTCGTAGTAGAGAGTGTTGCCTTGGCGATCGCGCACAACCCGCGCATTTTCCGAAATCCAAAACGTGCTGCCATCCCGCCGCCTAGCCTGGGAAACGAACATTGACACCGATCCCTCTTTCTCTAGCCTTGCGCGAAATTCTGCCCGCCGCAAAGGATTAACATACAGATAATCCGTACAAGGAACCTCGCTCTCAAACTCTTCGAAGGATGCGTATCCAAACATTTTGACCAACGCTGGATTAACGCTCAGATAGTGTCCATCGGTTGAGGTTTGAGCAATGCCCTCAGCAGCGTTTTCAAAAATGCTGCGGTATTTCTCTTCAGCGCGGCGCAGTTGATCCTCGGTTCGTTTGTGAGCGGTAATATTACGCGCCACCCATAGCACCCGCTGATCGGGTAATGGCGAAATTGTGGCGTTATACCAAGCCGAGCCATCAAAGCTTCCGTCAGAGCTAGTTTGTGCTTCGGCATCGCTAATGGGCAAACTGTATTCTAGCGTTAGCGTACAACCCGTATTGAGCGATCGCTGAATATAAATGGCAAATAACGTCGCCTGAGGAGCAGGTAAAACGTCATATACCGTCTTGCCAACCCGCTGCACCTCCGGCTTGTAAAGAAGTTCAGAGTTTGTAGACACCATTTTGCAATAGCGGCCTTCTGCATCAAAAACCGTAATCACATCGGTCATTGCGGCAAATAACGCCTTAAGCTCCGCTTCCGAACCACGGAGGGCCGCCTCCACCCGCTGCCGCTCTTGAATCTCAATCAGCAACCGCTGATTGGCCTCTTTCAAGGCTTGCGTCCGCTCTTCCACCCGCGTTTCCAATTCGGCTTTAGCTTCTTGGAGAGCCTGTTGAGCGAGCTTGAGCTCTGTGATATCTTCAACCGTTCCTTCAAAACACAGCGGCTCACCATTTTCATCACGAACGATGCGGGCATTTTCCGAAATCCAAATGAGGCTGCCATCCTTGCGCTGAACCTGGGATTCAAAACGCACAACGGATCCCTGCTCAGACAGGAGTTGAATAAATTCAGCACGGCGACCAGGTTCAACATATAGCTGCTTGCTGATATCGCTGAAACTCTGGATGAGATCCTCTGGTGAGTCGTAGCCATAAATCCGGGCAAGGGCAGGATTGGCACTCAGGTAGCGTCCCTCTAGGGTGGTTTGGAAAATTCCCTCTACGGCATTTTCAAAGATCGAGCGGTAGTTCGCTTCCGCTTGACGCAGGGAAGCTTCAGCCTGAGAACGTTCGGTAATATCAATGCCAACAATAAACGCGGCGCAATCGTTGTCGTATTTCTGGGCGACAATTAAATAATCGCGAGTTTGACCTTTGACGAGGGTAGACACTTGGCGATAGACGTCTTGTTGGTTTCCGGCAAAGAACTCTTTGACAAATTCTCTAAACTCCAGACCACTGCCCAAAAAGCCAATGTCCTGCCCTGGGAAGGTATCAATCGGGAGATCAAACATCTGAGCCAGATGACGATTGACTCCCAGGTACCGCAAATCGGCACTCACCCACGACACAATCCCCGGCACCGCATCCAACACCGCCTGCAACTGGTTTTTCGCCGCTTGTAGCTCTATTTCTGCATGCTGACGCTCAGCAACTTCATCCACGAGCTGATCATTCGATGCTTTGAGCGCGGCTGTTCGCTCAGCAATGATGTCTTCTAAGCGAGCATGGGTTTGCTGCAATTCCGCTTCAATCTGCTTGCGATGGGTAACATCCACGCAGCTCCCTTCGTAATAGAGCGGATTACCCTGTTGGTCGCGCACCAATCGGACACTTTCAGACACCCAAATCTGCTGTCCGTCTTTCCGATAAACTTGACATTCAAACTCTCGGATGACCTGGCATTGTTCCAAACGTTGTTTGAACTGTTGTCGCACGGTGCGATCGCAGTAGATTTGCTGATCCACATTTGACACCGTTGCAATTAAATCGGCTGGCGATTCATATCCCAGGATTTCAGCGAGGGACAAATTCGCACTTAAATATCCACCGTCTGGAATCGCCTGAAAAAAACCAATAACGGCATTGTCCACAATGTCGCGATAAAGCGTATTCGGCTCAGTTTCAGGGGATATGCTCTCTGGGTCGCCGTTGTCGCGTCCAGACGGAGACTGCCTTGGGGCAGCGGTTTGCAGATCAGCCACCTGCTGCCGCAGGCGTTGCACTTCTTCAAGCAATTCATCGTAGGTCAATGCGGTTGAATTGGCGACGTCTTGGTTGTGCATTGGCAAAGTTACATCCCATGAAGAAGCAAGCAGTTGTGCAAGCTAGCCCCCATCCGCAACACTCAAACAGTATCTAGTTGCGATCGCTGGCGGCACCTATTTAGACTTAACAGCCCAAGACCCAAACGTTCAGGCAAAGTTTCTAAAAAATTTTATTTTTTATCTTGGCAAACCCTCTGTCACACCCCAAATGCATCATGCCTCAAAGCAATACTAGGAGGGATCTGGACTAGCGGCATTCAGTTTCCAGAGGAGGCTAGAGAGCAAATTCGTGGTGGCGTGAGCCGTGATCGGAATCAATAAATTTCCGGTGTAGAGTGCGCTGAGTCCTAGCACCGCTCCGATGACTGTGGCCCAGATTACGTACGACCACTGCTGCGTCCCACTGAAATGAAGAACCCCAAAGCAAAGGCTGGAAATGGCTAAACCAAACCAGTTGAGGCCAATGGCAGGCAACATCACACCGCGAAACAGGAGTTCTTCGCTGAGTCCTGGCAAAAGCCCTAACCAAAGGAGATCTGGCAACATCAACGGAGCAAGCACCATATTGAGGTAAAAATCTGCACTCTGGCGGTACGACTCCCAGAGATAATACACCACGCTACTCGCCGCCGTAATGCCCAGCCCCAGCAGAATGCCGAGCACGATCGCGATGGGTTCCCAGGACACCGCCAACAGTTCTACCCGGTCGAACATTAGCCAAAACTGGGCAATGACGAAGAGAACTACAGCAGTGACTCCCATCGCCGCCAAGATCTGGACGCGGGTTAACGGTTCAAGGTTCGGGTCGGGAGACTGGGGCTGATTCACAAAACGTTCATCACAACTTACGACGAGGACAAGGGGCAGAGGGGCTTCACATCGGGGCGGAGAGCGGATGGATTGATGCCGGAGCGCAGTGCAACCAATACACCCAAGGCTTCTAAGTATGAGTTTACCTGTACAGCCTGAATTCCGAGGACATCGGGCGGGACTTCCATGGTCGTCGTATTTTCCCGAACCGTGATGATCTGGGTTCCGGGTTGTCCAGCCAGATTGAGTACAGCACTCCCTCCACAGGCGGATTCTGGAATGATCACGGCATCAATTTGATCCATCCAGATATCCAGAGGGTGCGATCGCCCTTGCTGCGCGGGTGTAATAAACCGAGGGGCACGACTGAGACCTGCCAGCACACAGGGAAGGAAAGTATAGCCTATCTCCTCGGCGGCTGAGCGGGGTGAGACCTCTGGATCTAATGGTAGCGGGTTGAGGGCAGGGGCGTGGGCGCAGGGAACCTGAAAGGTGCGGACAACAAGATGACTAATCACCGCTTCTGCCCCAGCAAGGGGATCCACGCCTTGCCCTTGGCGATACTGCTGCAACGCTTCACTGCCAAGATCGTCCGGAAAGCGGGCAACCACAGCGATCGTCTCTGCTCCTGCTTCGTGGATCAAACGCTCTGCCGCCCGGAGCAAGCTATCTGGATGGGTGATCGTGCCCCAGGTAGCACCCGATTTAGCCGTCTGCAATGTGACACCCAGGGGGTGATCCGTCACCACATAATCCGTGAGCTGGATTCCGAGAGTTGCTTGGGCGGCATCAGCGGCCTGACGGTGGCGTAACAGCAGATCGGGTTCAATGGCCTGGTCAAAAAGTAAGCCGACCCGGTTGGCATGGACAGGCCGCAGCCCCCAGTGTCCAGCCGCCAGTTGATCAAGTCCATACCCTTCAACGTAGAGGGTGTTGGGCAACGGCCAGTAGAGTTGTGCCCCGTTGAGAACGTTGGGATGGGTGATCACGCGATCGGCAACGTGGGCGATCGCCCGCGCCACAGGCAGCGCATCGCCCGCATACCCACCAATGGCAGCACCAATTCCGGTTGGCACAATCAAGACAACCGTTAAGGGGCGCGCATTGCAGGATAAGACAGGTTCACTCATGGTTTCTCCCTAACTTGCGATGCTGAGTCACGCCAATGTCCCGTCGTCGGAGGTCACGATCGCCTCGATATGAGCAACCTGAGCCTCCCGATCAACGGTCGTAATCGCCCAACGGAGGGGAATCCCGTACTGGGTTAACGATTGCTCAATGGCATGGCAAAGCAAGACCGTTGAACCCTGCAACGGGACTTGAAGCGCCAAAAATGACGTTCTCATGGTTTGGGTCTAGCGCTCAATCACAAAAGGACTACTGCTGAAACTGTCCGAACTGGAGGAAATACACCTCGTCCTCTTTGTCGGTTTCAATTTTTAGATCTGAGCGAGGATAGGCCGAACACAGCAGCACATATCCCTTGGCTTGCAATTCGGCGTTGATCCCCATGCTATCGGGCTGATCAACCTGACCCTCTTGAATTAATGCTGCACAAGTGGTGCAAACTCCGGCATTACAGGAGGAGGGAAGCTCCAGCCCCTGCTCTAGAGCAGCGGATAAAATTGTCTGATCCTCGGACACCGTGATTGTTTTCGATGTCCCACCGTGAAGAATTTCGACTTGGTACGTGTTAGGCATGGCTCAATTTAAAACGTCATCTCCTACTTCGACAGAGGAGTGACGATGACAAGGGCGATCGCTCCTGAGTCTAGGGGCACAAGCCCCCCTCAAAGCAATCAACCGTGTGGACAACTGTTGATTTATGCATCTTTCATTCTTTCACGAATAGTCGTGAATAGACTGCTGGTATCCATAGCTTTTTAAATGCATAAACGCTGCACGATAAACGCACAACGATTCCCATTAAATCCTTTAAAAACGCTCAGCTACCACAGAAGATCGCTCTCACCGCAGCAATCAACTCCGTTTTTGAGCTGTCCTCACTCGCAGGAACAGGTTTTCTAGGCAACTTCTGAAATTTGGGTAGCGTCATATCTAGAGATTTCAGCATTTAAAAGCGCTTCAAGCTCCGTGATTTGGCTGCCTGCAGCGACCAGATCCAAGACAAGTTCCTTCAGACGACTCCGAGCCGAATCCAGGTAGGCAAGCGCTTGATCCGGTCGCCCTGTCTCTAGGGCATAGGCGGCATCCTCAAGACAATCATGCAATACAACGAAGTTAAGAGTCTGGGACGTCATTGGAGTGTACCTAGGTTACACAATAAAACTGATTCAAACTTTAGCGTAACGAACCACACGCTGTAGGACTACAGTGCTTTTCGGGATCCCGAACCGAACAGAGACCCATTCCCTCGGTAAACATCGCCTGAAATGCGGAGACTCCGTGCAGGGTTTGTATCATTTGCTATAGTTTGAAGCTGGACATATTCAGTCTTCATCTGGATGCTGGCCTAGGAGGACGCGATCGCCCTCCAACCTATTCTTTCGTCAACCCGCCATGAGTGAGTCCAATCCCCGGAAATTAGCTGCCGACGTTCTGCGATCGGTGGAGAAAGGCGCGTTTGCAGACGTGGCGCTGGATCGAGCCTTACAGAGCCACCCATTCAGTGGGAGCGATCGCCGTTTAGTCACGGAATTGGTCTATGGCAGTCTCCGGCAGCAGCGAACGTTGGATGCGCTGATTAGCCAACTGGGTTCAAAACCTGCCGAGCACCAACCCCCCAACTTACGGTTAGTGTTGCGGCTAGGGCTGTACCAACTGCGTTACTTGAGCCACATTCCCGATTCGGCGGCGGTGAATACCTCCGTAGATTTGGCCAAAGATTTGGGACTAAAAGGACTGACGGGTGTGGTCAATGGCATTTTGCGCCAGTACCTTCGCCTTACTGAACTGGGAACCGATCCGCTCCAGTATCCTGACGATCCGGTTCAGCGCTTGAGTATACAGTACAGCTATCCCGACTGGATTATTGAGGTTTGGCGAGGGCAATTTGGGCTAGCCGATACGGAAGCGCTTTGCCAGTGGTGCAACCGTCCGCCAAGCCTTGATCTACGGGTAAATCGGCGGCGGACAACCGTTGACCAGGTCGAAGCGGCATTTCTAAATGCGGGCATCTCGGTTGCCCGACTGCCCGGAATCCCCTATGCGTTGCGATTGGGCGATCGCCCCGGCAACATTCAAGACCTACCGGGCTTTGCAGAGGGATGGTGGACGGTGCAGGATGCCAGTGCCCAGTTAGTGAGCTTGGTCTTGGATCCCCAACCCCA